>CADDZQ010000114.1 GCA_902812505.1 archaeon | reverse complement strand
TGAAAAATGCGCTGGGGGCGGGATTTGAACCCGCGCGGCCACATGGACCACGGGCTTAGCAAGCCCGCTCCCTGCCAGGCTAGGAGACCCCAGCTCCCAGCGGGACCCCCCTAAACACAGTGCGCGGGGAACTAAGAGCTTAACGGCACCCAACCCTTCACCCTTACAGGCTGGGAACGTGCATGGTCGAGGGTTGGGCTGCTCCCTCCCGGGCCTGACCCGGTCCCCCTCACAGATCAGCCGGGACACCCCTACAGGCACCCCGACCGAACCCACACACCCCCCAGCTATGGGCTGCATCGCGGGAGCCGCCGCCCCAAGCCACCCACACACCGCGTCCAGGAGGTTCCTGGTATCCGCGTATCGCCCATCTCGGACTCATACGAGGAGGGAGGGCGAACCCCTCTACCCTACCCCAAACACACAACACACACACCAACTTATTTTTTATGATCGCCAAAAATCAGGGGGCACCCGCACCAGCCCCCACATCCCCCTCCTTCTTCTCCACGTACTTAAGCACATACTCACAAGCCTTACAAAGCTCCCTACCCGGCGAAGTGGGCTCCCCACAGTTCCTGCAGGCCCTCACATGCGCGGTTGACGAGCCAAGCCTCTCCAAAAGCTTATCCTCAAAGTTGAGCAGTGCGTCGTGCACCCCACTAATACGTGTGGAGAGTATATCTAGAGCCTCCCTCACCGCATCCCTCACAGTGTCCCTCGAGAAGGGGCACTCCACACTCTGGAAGCCGTAACCCCGAAGATAGGCGTACATGGCTATCTCACGCTCATAGAGTCGTTTAAGAGGCTTAACACGAGGCACAAACCCACCCACACTACTAGTAGCCCCCCCAAACCCCTCGGCGGCCCCCGCACGCACCATACGCTCCAAGTCACCCCTCAGAACGTTCATGAGCACAGTCTGCGCCTCATCATCCTTATTGTGACCAGTAGCTATCTTAGTGGCGCCCAGCTCACGCGCCGCAATGTTGAGCGCCCTACGCCTCAGCACACCGCAAACACTACAAGCCGAACCAGCGTAGACCCCCGCACGCATAAACTCTGGGAGTGTGGCCCCGAACAGCTCCTTATAGGTGTAAACCCTATGCGGGATAGAGTACCTGTCGAGCACACTCCTCGCTAGGTTGAGCGCCTCAGCCCTATAGTCACCCGCGGGTGTTCGGATACCCTCATCGATGGTTACACCCACGAACTCCACCCACCGAAGCCTCCTACCGAGGCGACCCATCACATCCGCCAAAACTACACTATCCTTCCCACCGGAAACAGCTAAGACAACCCTATCACCCCGCTCAAACATTTTATATTGACGAACAGCCCTCACAACCTTCCTGTATACATAGGACACAAAACAAGACGAACAATACCTCAAGCCAGAAACATCATCAAAATAAACACTGCTATTGGAACCACAAACGGAACACAGATTTACAGAGTAATCCATACACATTATCAATTGTCGAAGACCGCAATTAAAGCTCTCTGTTAAATCCAAAAATCGCTACATGTGTAGAATATAACATAATAAATGTTTCAGTCAATACTTTTAAAATAATCTTTATAACAAAATATAAAAAATTGTGATACAAAAATATCTAAAAGGTGTTTGGTTTTGTTTAGCTTACTACTAGTGTTGTGCTTATTGTGTTTCCGTTGCTTAGTCCCAGCTGAACGTTTAAGGTCTGTCCTGACTGAACCCCATTGGGTACTGTTATATGTACGGTTGCCGTTTGTCCTGCACTAACTGCAACTGAAGTATTGCTTGGAGTGAAGGATACCGGGTTACCGTTAACAGATGCACTTATGACGGTTACACCCGTACTACCTTGGTTGACTACTACTATTGTACATTCATTAGGGGTGCAGTTTGATGCGGATGCTAGTATTGTTACTCCTCCTTGTCTACTGTATGATCCGAATAGTCCGAATACCCATCCTGCTACTGCTATGGCTATGACTATTGTTATGGCGATGAGTATGATTGTTGCT
>CADDZQ010000113.1 GCA_902812505.1 archaeon | reverse complement strand
CTCTCTTTCCCCTCCCAACCGTCTGGGGCATCTGTGCTCTTTCGATTCCTCATTAAAGGATACAAAATTGTGGAAATACAAGAAGAGATAGATGAGCATATCTTTCGATTCCTCATTAAAGGATACATTTGAAAAAACAACCCCAGCACCCGAGGGGGTTTTACCTTTCGATTCCTCATTAAAGGATACGTAAGTACTTGTGATCTCAAGCGTTTTCTCACCCTCTTTCGATTCCTCATTAAAGGATACAAATGGCTGAGGAACAGTATCCGAAAACTCTGAAGACTTTCGATTCCTCATTAAAGGATACAGGGATGAAGTGGAGAAGATACAGGAAGAAATTGACGCTTTCGATTCCTCATTAAAGGATACTGAGTCGGTTATCATTTTTCAATCGCCTTTAAATTATCTTTCGATTCCTCATTAAAGGATACGTGAGGAGAGGAGAGGAGAGGGTGTCTTTCGATTCCTCATTAAAGGATACTTGTGTTTGTAGGTGGATTGGGGTATTTTATCCATGCTTCTTTCGATTCCTCATTAAAGGATACCCAGCCGCAGATCGCCTCGGCCGCCGGTGGAGGCTGTGGCTTTCGATTCCTCATTAAAGGATACCTACGTTTTCGACGAGATAGACATTGTTGATGTGACTTTCGATTCCTCATTAAAGGATACGGAATGGTTACGTGATCTTTGGGAAAAGAAGTATAGATCTTTCGATTCCTCATTAAAGGATACGTTGTTAACGGTATTCCTGTCTACACCGCTGGGTCAACTTTCGATTCCTCATTAAAGGATACAAACACTGTTGAGCTTCCTTCAGCTGGTACACTTGTCTTTCGATTCCTCATTAAAGGATACACTTGCTTAGCGTTCTCAAACAAAAAAGAAAGTAATTCTTTCGATTCCTCATTAAAGGATACGCTGGTGGAACTGGTGGTACCGCCCCAGGCGGTAACTTTCGATTCCTCATTAAAGGATACGGCGGATATGGAGTGTGATGATTTAAATGGGTGTGTACTTTCGATTCCTCATTAAAGGATACGCGAATAGCTGCAGTTCGAAGCCGGCGAAGTATCCGAGTCTTTCGATTCCTCATTAAAGGATACTGTGAACATGACTGCGGAGGCGACGTATAGGGTTAGTATCCGAGTCTTTCGATTCCTCATTAAAGGATACTCACGTTGATGAAGACCTTCACAAAGTTTATTACGGGAATCTTTCGATTCCTCATTAAAGGATACCAACAGCAGTATCCGAAAACCCTGAAAATGGAAATTTGCGACTTTCGATTCCTCATTAAAGGATACATGGTGGAAAGGGTCTAATCTGCCTTATAAATGACGGTGATCTTTCGATTCCTCATTAAAGGATACGTTCAGGGTTTCGGTTCAGCTCTAGTTGGAGCTGTAGCCTTTCGATTCCTCATTAAAGGATACCAGTAGAAGTCATAAAAGCCCTAGGTGGGGGTGGAGGAACTTTCGATTCCTCATTAAAGGATACCGCAGCCCGCTTCATCGGGGGGATGCGTCCTCCGCCTCACTTTCGATTCCTCATTAAAGGATACAGACAAAGCGATTAATGTTTACCGCGTACGTGATAATCTTTCGATTCCTCATTAAAGGATACCTGTATATGTGTTCTTTGTCTACGTATCGGTTTATGTGTCTTTCGATTCCTCATTAAAGGATACCGGTGTTGGGTGCCGCGCGCCCCAACCCACCCAGACCAGCTTTCGATTCCTCATTAAAGGATACAGTATGCTGTTGAAGACGTCTGTTACAACTGTCGTTATCTTTCGATTCCTCATTAAAGGATACTCGCTTCCTGTTCCGTTCCAGTCCTCACGCACGCGGTCTTTCGATTCCTCATTAAAGGATACAACAGATGTGGTTGCTTCATAAGATTTGGACTCCGCGTCAGCTTTCGATTCCTCATTAAAGGATACGGGTTGCATTTTTTTCACCCGACCATTTTTTTGTTGTCTTTCGATTCCTCATTAAAGGATACTCAAC
>CADDZQ010000112.1 GCA_902812505.1 archaeon | reverse complement strand
CACCAACACCATCACCAACACCGTCACCTACTCCATCACCAACACCGTCGCCTACGCCATCGCCTACACCGTCGCCTATACCTCAACCTAGCGGTGCTAACCCAGTTCCTCCACCCAAGGAGATCGATTATGCTCTCTATATTGGCGCTGCTGGCGGCGTAATTGTAATTGGCGTTGGACTATACCTTGTCGCCAGGGGAATTGCCTCCTGATTATCGTTTATAATGGTTACAGGTGGATGACATGATTATCGACGATTCGTTTTACGAAGCGGCCAACAATCTTCTCGTATCCCTTGGCGCACCATTGACGGCCGAAAACGTTAATCTTATTGCCGCATGGTCTTATTGCGAAAAACCTCATTACCCAGGGGCTGCCTGGCAAGGGTACAACCCCTGGAATACTACCCTGGCATGTTGCAACTGGACAGGAAATCTTAACAGTGTAGGCGTAAAAATATATCCTACCAAACAGGACGGTATAGAAGCCAACCGCAGGACGATACTCAATAGACGCTATCCTACACTTGTAGATGCTATCAGAAATAGCAATCCAAACCAATTCTTATCGGCCAGAGATGAAATCGAGACATGGGGCACCAGTCCAGACTGCATAAGAAGCATATACAACAGTTTATCCCCGCCGCCTGATTGGTCGCTGGAATCTGGAAGTTCATCCGGCGGTACATCAGCAGAAGAGCAGGCATGTATCCAGGCAGGAGGAATATGGAACGGCCAGACATGCACCTTCTCGCAAATAGTGATAACGCCGTCCCCGGTCGTCCCGATATTAGCCTTAACATCCGGGGTGGTAGGTGCGGCACTTATGCTATACGCTGGTGGTTACGATAAGATTAAATCTTTGTTGAGAGGGCGATCCTATGGCTAACAAAGGTCTATACGTGGCTGGTGGTGCCATCCTAGTGCTATCGGCGGCCGGTATAGCCTACTGGCTTTACGAAAAGCACATGCTACCCCAAGCATATATCAGCAACGTAAATCTAGCCAGATCTGGCGACGGTGGTGCTACTGTTACAGCTGTAGTATCGAATACAGGTAAGAGACCAGGATATTTCAAGCTCCAGGCGTTCATCGTCTCACCTTCGTGCCCGTATCAGGGTTCTACGGGATCTACTGGTACAAACTGGTCAAACATTGAAACGTGGCTAAATTCCCACGCTGGCACTGGTGGCAGCTGGTCTGTTGGCGCATGGCAGGTCGTCAATCCTGGTCAGCAAGTAAACATGCAGGCCATAGCGACTAATACGCCAATACCGTCAGGAACATATAACCTTTACGTTAACGCAGCTGTCAGCAAAGACGGTACTACCCCAGGCAGGCTTAAGGATCGTGAATATTACCTCTGGTCACCAGGATGGACGATATAATAGAGGGTGATGATTGTGACTGGAAAACAAGTTGCCGCTGTATCTACGGGTGTAGCCGTTATTGGTGGTGGCGCATACATGATTTATGCCTATATGCGTTGCAAGTGGCCGTTTGAGCATCTAAAGAAATGCCAATCACCTATACCGCCACCTCCACAACCGGGAACACCTAATCAGCCTGGTCAGCCTAAAGTATCCGAGCCCAATATTACTGGTCCGTCTACAGCTACAGTGACTGTCTCCTGGGGAGCTGTCTCCGAGGCGACAAGTTATAAGGTGTACGTCAATGGGTCACCAGTTGGCACAACCAGCGAAACTAGTATGCAGGTAAACCTTACGCCGGGCAATACGTACCAGATCGCCGTAGCGGCCTGTAACTGATAAGGAGGTATTTTTATGGCCGGATGTTCTAACCCTAGCCCAGCAGCTACCGTAACTGTACCGCAGTACGTGTCACCGCCACCAAACCCTCCCAGCGTGACGATGGTCAATGTCCCGACGCCGACTAACCCGAGCAGCGTGACGGCAACCGTCTCCTGGGGATCAGTTGGCGGGGCGACAAGTTATAAGGTGTACGTCAACGGTTCCGTAGTCTGGCAGGGCAGCGGCACAAGTTGTCAGGTAAACCT
>CADDZQ010000111.1 GCA_902812505.1 archaeon | reverse complement strand
GGTACGGTGGTCGAGCCACGATACCCTTTGCCCTGATAACGGTGGCAACTCCGGCTCAGGCTACTTTCCCGCTTGGCAGGAGTTCGCCCTGCAACTCCGAGGTCCATTCGGCAACGCTGTACGTGCAGGCTCTCACCTCACCCTGCTCTCTGGAACGCCCTGGCGCTGCTTACTCGTCCTCTTCATCGTCTTTCGCTATTTTGTTTTGCCTGATTATATAGGTTTCAGGTGTTTTGTCAATAGTTCGCGTTCTTTCAAATAAAATGTTACCGAAGTAACATCGTTCTGTCAAGAGAAAATGTTACCGAGGGAACGATGGCCGAAACAGATCCAATGAGCATTGATGAACGAAGGAAGTACCTGCACAAGATGCGTATTCGCTACTGGCAAGCCAAAGGCAAGAAGGAACGCAGCCGTCTGCTCGATGAGATGCAAGCCGTGACCGGCTTGCATCGCAAGTCGCTGCTGCGGCTGATCCACGGCGAGTTGGCCCGCAAGCCGCGCCGCAAGCAACGCAGCAAGACCTATGGGGCAGAAGTGGGGGCCGCCATTCGCAAGATTGCGGAGAGTTTGGACTATCCCTGCGCCGAGCGCTTGAAGCCCAGTCTGGTGCGTATGGCGGAGCACCTGGAAGCACACGGGGAACTTCACCTGACCCCTGAAGTGCGCAGGCAATTGGAAACGATCAGCATCAGCAGTATACGGCGGCGGCTGCCACGCTCCGAGCGGTCCACCCAGCGCATTGCCCATCGCAGAGGCTTGCCACGCCAAACCTTTGCCCAAAAGCAGTGCATTCCCATGCGACGCATTGACTGGGCGGAGCGTCGGCCGGGGCATTTCGAGGTGGACCTGGTGCATCACTGTGGTCTCAGCGCCGATGGTCAATACGTCCATACCCTGCAATTGCTGGATGTGGCCACCGGTTGGAGCGAGTGCGTGGCCGTCCTGGGGCGTTCCTACCTGGTCATGCGGGACGGCTTCGCGCGGCTTTTGCGCCGCCTCCCCTTCGAAATCCGGGAACTACACCCCGACAATGGCGCGGAATTCCTCAACGCCCACCTGGTACGCTACTGGCGGGACAAGGTGAAAGCCGAACTTTCGCGCTCCCGTCCCTACCACAAAAACGACAACCGCTTCGTCGAAGAGAACAACTTCTCCCTGGTGCGCGCCTATGTCGGTTATCGTCGGCTAGAGACCGTCGAACAGGTGCTCCTGCTCAATCAACTCTATGACAAACTCTGGCTGTATCACAACTTCTTCCAGCCAGTCATGCGCCTGTCCGAAAAACAACACCATGATCAGCGTATCAGGCGCATCTACAAGGATACTCTTCCGCCTTTCGATCGCCTATCGAAAACGAACATCCTGTCTCCTGAGAAACAAGGCGAACTGGAAGCCCTGCGCCGCCAGACCAATCCGATGGTTCTCCGCCAGGAGATTCAGAACCTGATCGATCAACTGTATGCCTCACCCGGTTTGCAGGAAGGCCAGGTCGAAGATGTGCGCTTGTCCATCTTCACCCCGTTGGAAGACCAACTTGCCGCTTTGACTGGGTAGAAGATGAGCGCTTTCTCTTTGCAAAATGAGGGACAATCGGCCTACCCCCCCAACAAAGACGGACAGGCCGCTTCCCTATTTGGCCCGTTCGTCTTTTTGTATCCCATCTCTCCACAAAGGAGGCGGCCGCTTCGGTAACATTATCATTTGATAGAACGATTACCGTTCGGTAACATTATCATTTGACTTGACACGTCCTGCATGGCCGGTTTTTCCTAAGATCCCGTCCCTTGCCACCCTCTCGCCCCAAAATTGCAGGTATACTAGAGATAGATCTCGCTTGATCTGGAGCGCTTATGCCACGCTTGTTTTACGGTCACATAACCATTGGCCAGATGCGCCTGACCTATTATCGTACCGGCGGCGAGAAACCACCGGTCATCCTCCTGCACGGCTTTTCCGACAACGCCCTGTGCTGGAACCGTGTCCCCCTGGCACTGGAAGAAGAATTCGACGTCATTCTCCCCGACGCACGTG
>CADDZQ010000110.1 GCA_902812505.1 archaeon | reverse complement strand
TGTGAGTCTGCCATTTGTCTAGGTCACTCAATTGGTTTACCGAAACGTGTGCTTTCGCTCTTGTCGCCGTTGCTTCACATGCCAGCTCTGGCACACGGCGCACGTACAGCCAGGGAAGAAACGATATGTAATTGTTCAGGTGCAACCTCATCCCCACCCCTGCTTGTTCGTCGAGGTATGCTCTGCTGGCTCGTCCTCATGGCAAGCCATTTAAGGGCTATCAATCCGTACACCTTTGTGGTACACTATCACAAGCATCAGTGGTGTGTTTCGGTCTATACCAATATGGTATAGACCTATTATACCATTGTAATTCTTCCGTTGTCAATAGTTGGTATATACCGATACAGACCAAATAAGTGGAGAGACAAAAACGTGAATATGGAAATGGGTAAAGCAGAAGAAATCGCAGAGAACCTACGTACCAAGATTATAAATGGAACTCTTCCGGTAGGCTCAAAATTAGCATCAGAGCGTGACCTTGCTAATGAACTTCACGTAAGCCGTATGACTGTTCGTAAAGCTATTGAAATCATTGAAAGTCAAGGCTTAGTTGCTCGCTACACAGGAAAGGGTACCTTCATTCTTGGCACAAGAGAAAGGATACTGGTAGACAAAGGAAGAGAAATTTCCTCAATTACAGAAAGTGAGCTGCGCCGCTCCGGCTCATTTCTCAAAGATATGGAACGTCTTGGGCGAAAGCCACAAGTACAGTTCTTAGAACAACCATCACTAATAGCTGCTGATAGTGAAATTGCCAGTCATCTTCAGATTAAAGAAGGCGCACTGGTATTAAAGCGTTACCGACTACAATTAGCTGATGCTTTACCCTATCGACTCATAGAGAGCTTTTATCCATCCGATCTGTTTGGCGAGCTACTTACTACAGACATTGGTGATAAACCTCTCTTTGCATGGCTACAAGAACGTCATGGCTTGAGGGTAACACGAGCCAAAGAAATCTTAGTAGCGCGTTTGCCTACACAACATGAATATCAACTTTTACGTATTGCCACAAACGCCCCTGTAGTAGCTGTAGACCGTACAGTATGGGCAAATAGCACAAGGCCAGTAGAGTGGGCACATATCATAGCAGTTGCTGCACTATATGCATTTACCTACGAGTACGATATTCCAGCATGGAACGAGGAGACACAACAAAACGATGGAACCCTATCAGATCAGTCAACTAATACATCGCATCCTTAGCCAACAACTGCGTATAGGAATGGGAATAGACTTTCATAGTCTCCACGAGGGATACCCGCTTATACTTGCTGGAATCTCTATCCCATTTGATAAAGGATTTCACGTAAAACGCAGCGACGGTGATCCGCTTTCTCACGCTTTAGTTGATGCTTTTCTCGCCGCATTAGGAGAAGGTGACATAGCCGATTGGTTCAATGACCAGGATGGAACAACAAACGCACGATCTATTGATTATCTCAATGAGATATATGAAAAATTTCTTAAACCCCGGCATACAACCATCATCAACATCGAGATTATCATCCTGGCAGAGCAGCCCAAACTAAAGCCCTTCTATCCTCAAATGCAAGAAGCTATTGCTTCACGATTAAACATCAATATACAGCGCGTAAGCATTCAAGGAAAAACTTATGAAGGGAAAGGTATCATAGGGCAACAACAAGGCATAGAAACACGAGCTATGGTAGCTTTACTTACAGGATCACTCTAAGCACACACACAAAAAGCCCTAACCATCACTTCATCGGCTTAGGGCTCTTCTCTAAGAACATCATCAAACCAAATGGAAGCTCGTGTCCCTATCAGCCTTTGGATCGGCCTGTAACCAACCCATATCTGATAAGTCGCTGCTGAGTACGTGCCACACACAAAGAAACATCTGGCATCGCCAGTTTTAAAGCCTTCGTCACCAGATCACTTTCTTTATAGCGACGACGTATCTCAGCAGCCCGTTCCTTCAACGTAAAATGTTGACCAACAGGCCCCGTCGTACTATCACAATAGGTGAGCGCATCTGCAACCGCCGAATGTTCACGAGGAAATTCTTTTAATGCAGTTCCA
>CADDZQ010000109.1 GCA_902812505.1 archaeon | reverse complement strand
ATCACCGATTCCTTCCTGTATGCTTGAGGCAAAGAGCCGTTATTCACGCCGTCCTTCTTGCTCGCGCAGGTGTGCCCGGATTCCGCTGTCCTGTGGAAATTGGTAGGCAATCTTCATCGCTCGGCGTCCCCACTGCCATCGACAATTATGGGCGCGGTGAATATAATGTTGCGTGCTAGCCACGCTGGAAGCTGATTCCGTTTTGGTAAATCTGCCTTATCAGCATATTCCCATCGCGTGATATGTCCATCTTTTTTCAAGCGCTCTAATGCCTTTTCAAAGCGGTCTTTGGTACGGATAAATGCACGCTCCTGGATGCCTTCATTCAAACTTGTTTCTTCCAGGAGCGCTCCAATATTGCGCGTCAATGGGCGATTCCCGTTTGAACGCAAGTGGAACATGAGATAGCGCGATAGACGTTTCTCCCATTTCTCATTATGCGGGTCATAGTTCAGGCATGATTGCAGTAAGCGGGTTTCCATATAGTTCGTACCCGCTATAAATGGTTCCATCCAGGCGCTTTCCTTCACTTGCCATGCTACTTCAGTGGTCGCGTAACCCATGCCATCGCTATAGTTCCATAACTGCTGTCTGGTTATCACATCTCCAAACTGGAAGAGCGGGCTTTCACGCCGATACTGTACCATTCTCCCCTTGCCAGGCTTGCGCCGTTTTGTGGCAGATTGCGGTTCTTCAAAGATGGCTTGTTCAACTGTAATGCGGGTATTTTTCATGCGCCGGACGCATCGGGCTATATCGGCAATGTCTTCTATTCGATGGCCTTCAGCATATACCTTGCCTGAAGGCGTTGTATCTTTCTTCTGAGCAATCCCACGATAATCCAGTATCTTATCTGCTCGCACCCACGTCCAACCGTCTTTATCGCGGTTATGGATAGTCGCTCTTAATTGCACAATCATAGCTAGATAGGTATCTCCATCTAAATCGCCCATCGCCTTCACTTGCTGCCATGCGCGTTCACGGGCAAGCGATACATCTTTATCTTCTTCTTGCATGTGGATTGTAGTGATACCGGATGGCTTTACATAGGGATAGGATACCCTGAAGGTGGTTTCATCAACGCGATTTTCAGTCCAGCGCCCAGCACCTGAAGCGGCGTTACTAGCGGCTTCAGAGAACGCCTGGAAGGGCAGCGCACTCCATATTGTAGCTTGCCCGCGCCTGAAGGTATCGTTAATCGCGGGCATATCGCGCCGCGCGGGTTGCTGAACTTGTGTCTGATGGAAGGCATAGTATGCTGAAGCTAACGCTTGTGCCATGTTTCTAATCTCTATCCACTGTACTAACCAATCGGTTTTCATCCAGGATTGTCGTAGTAAGGTGACTTCTTCGTGGGCTTTTTCCAGTTTCTGAATCGCCTGTTTCGCGTCTGCTTTGTCTGCTTTTGATGCGCGGCGCTGGAAGAGTATTGAGCGGTAATTGGTAATGTAGTGCAGATATGTCAGTTCGTTGGCAGCGATGGGATGAAGGAGATTGTTATGTTGGCACCATAGTCCAGGTTCGCCCAGCTTCAGGATGGCCTTGCCCATGTTATCAGCGATGTCTTTTGCTTCTTCAGGCAGCATGGTAAGCGGATAGGAGAGTAATTCACCGTTGCCATTATCGACTGATCCCCACTGCCCTAAGCGTGGCAAGGGCAGAAACTGAAGCATATCTATCTTGTCTTCTGTGCTGGGTATTTCCTGTGTCTGGAAGGCAAGAATGACAGGGGCGGCTTTCATGCGCTCCATATCATCAGCACGTACCCACATGGTATGTTGCTCTTGTGGGCTTGCGGGCAGCACAATTTTAACGTCGTAAAGTTGGCTTAACAGGCAGAGAGAATAGACGCTGCCTGGATTACGTGGCACTTGTTCATAGCCGCTCGCTACCAATTCCTCTATCGTGTGTAGCCCGTCTGGAAGTGATAGATGGCGAGCGCCATACGTCCAGAGGGTTACATCAGACTTGGTATCAGTAATGCGTGCCATCATGGCGAGCGCCGCGCCTTCATACGTTGGTATGTTCATTCGTTCGTTTCACTCCGGTTGAAAAGCGGTACTGTTCTTGCTATGGTACAGTAC
>CADDZQ010000108.1 GCA_902812505.1 archaeon | reverse complement strand
CAACACCAAAACCACATAGCCACACACGACACGATGCATAGCGCTACCCCCACCCTTTTGGCACAGACCTAAAAAGTCGACGCGGCAAAGAATTTGAGGAGCAACCAGATAGGGGCAGACTTAGAATCCATAAGGATTATCCCCTATAGGGACGTCAGGGGTCTGGGTGGGGGAGGAGATGGGAGGAGATGGGAGGAGATGGTGGGATCCCCCACCGATCCATGGAGAGGGGATACACGGGCCACCACCACCCCCCACAACACGGTTCGAGACAGCCAATATGGTTGCTAGGATACCAAATCAGTAGGCAAGCGAGTGGGTAGGCGGGTAGTTGGGTGGGTGGTTGTCCCCGGATCCACGCCCGTGGGGACCGCGGCCACAGCGGATCCCACACCCAACCAACCACCCACCCGCCGAGTGAGTGGGGGGAGCGGCGGGTAGCCGGCGGGTCTGTGAGCAGGAGCCTCGGACCCATTCAGGGTTGAGGGCACGTCAGACACACAACCCTTGCAATACTAAAAGGCGGATAAGATTTTAGCCAAACCCCCACCAGTTCAGCGGGGCAATCCGCCAACACTCGTACTACGAAGACTCGAAAAGTGAACCATTGTCTATCTAATTAAATCCAATGCACCGATGAACGTGTCTCTCAAACTCCTCAACGCGTTTAAGCATTAGGGAAAGATACCTGAGAATGGGGTGCATAGATTAGCTAGACGGAGCCATCAAGAAAACTATGAATATAGATGCGTCGTGTGTAAGGAATAGAGTCACCCATTCCGGAATTCCCAGAATAAGCGGGAATACTACGCCTGTGATGCCTGTAAGCGACAGCAGCGCCGTGAACGGATAACCCAGACTTTTCATGTCTCCGTTCTCCGAAGCCGGATCCAATTTGAATTCTAATTGTTCGAGGAGCCCAAAACAGCTATAAGCAGGTTATAAATATACTTATATCCCACCCATTAAAGCTTTAATTATGCTGGGAAAGATATCCAGCGAATTTTTCGATGAGGTAATCTACCCAAACCTAGGCGCAAAACTCGAAGACCTCGTGGCGGCACCACAACACGGTGTGGACACCGGCGTAGTAGACCTGGGAAACAACCGCGTCCTCGTCGCAAAGACCGACCCCGTCTTCATCACACCACAGCTCGGCTTGAGGAAATCCGCGTGGTTCGCGGTGCACATCCTCGCAAGCGACGTTGCAACCTCCGGCATACCCCCAAGATACGCACTCATCGACTTAAACCTACCACCATCCATAAGCGATGATGAGCTAAGGGAAATGTGGATCGGAACCTCGGACGCCTTAAAGCAAATAAACGTGGGCGTCATCGGGGGGCACACCGGTAGATACCAGGGCACCGACTACCCAATGCTAGGTGGCTTCACGATGCTTGGAGTCGGCGAAAAATCAAAACTCACACTTTCAAGCAACGCGAGGGTCGGCGACAAGGTTGTGATAACCAAGGGACCCGCAATCGAAACCACGGGCCTACTCACAAACCTCTTCCCAGACTACTTCAAACACAGGCTCACACACTTCGATGAGGCCCAAGAGCTCTACTGGCAGATGACCTGCTGGAAGGACGCACTCATCGCGTCAGAGGCGGGCGCCCACGCAATGCACGACGCCACCGAGGGAGGCGTGTGGGGCGCCCTAAACGAGGTCGCAAAGGCAAGCAAGGTGGGCATCATAATCAACGAAGAAAAGCTATTCATAAACCAAGCTGTGCGGGAGCTATGCGACCTCCTAAAAATCGACCCCTACACATCAATCAGCGAAGGCACACTCATAGTGTGCACACAAAGAGCCGAGGAGGTGGTTGACGCACTAAACAAAGAGGGAATACCCGCCAAAGCGGTGGGGGAAGTGGTAAAGGGTAGCGGCGTAAAACTCCACAAAAGCGACGGCTCCACCGTCAACATACCACCACCAAAAGAGGACCCATACTGGAAGGTGGCCCACGAGCTCACACAAAAAGCCAAAAAAGAAACACTATGACCATGACCACACAAAACACCCCCCAAAACAAACAGAAACCCCCAACACAGCCCAAAACCACCAAAAACACCAAGTACTCCAAGCAGCAACCATAAGAA
>CADDZQ010000107.1 GCA_902812505.1 archaeon | reverse complement strand
TTTCGTAGACGTTCAGGATAGCGCCGCGCGACTTGAGGACACAGAAATGGTTGCTTTCTACCGTAAGCAGCGACCCATTCACGATGTCATTGTTGGGATAGTGCCAGAGCAGAATATCTGGCCCCATAATCTCTTCGCCGTTGTCCGTCAAGGTAGAGATGACGTTACGTATTCCTGGCATAGAAGCCTCCTTGGAGTGTAAGTTTGGCAACCTTTTGGTTCGAGGAAATCCTCATAATGTTTAACGATAGGGATGGCAAAAATTCCAGAGGAAAGTTGCCAGTGTGAAGAAACGTTGTGGGCAGATATCTTGAGTTGGGGTGATTGACAACCAGGTTGTCAATATGGTACCTTGTACCCGGATGACAATCTGGTTGTCATTTATCAGCTTATGTGGAGGAGCGTAGGAAGCAGAGACGATCCTATGGATGGGCAACAATGGGAAACACCGAGCGATGCGCGTTCAAGCAGCGAAGCTTTACAAGCATTGCAGGCAGTGTATATCGAAAATGAGGCATTGTTTTACCAGTCAAGTATGTTTATCGAGCAACTCTATAGGGAGGGAGAATTATCACTTGGCAAGCGTACCATACTCCTGCTCTTGTTGCATAAAGGGCCGCAGACAATACCACAGATTGCTCATGCCAGGTCAGCCTCACGCCAATATGTACAGAGAGTGGTAAAGCAACTGGCTAAGATGGCCTATGTTGAGTTTGTGAAAAACGAAGCTCACAAACGCTCATATAAGGTGCAGCTTACAGAGCAAGGGCGTGCCTATCTTCTGGAAATGCTCGCGCGAGAAGTGAAAATAGTGCAAGCGATGGTCGTCGATATTCCGGTAGAACAATTGCGCGAGACGGCACGGATGCTACGGCGTATCCGCGAGTGGCAGCGAGATGAGTTGCAGCGGCTCTTTGCATTAGAGCAAGATTCCGCAGAGATGTGAGTAGTCAAAAAAAATGATATACATGGGAATGTTTTGACATAGACAGTGGCTATTGTCATGCTGCCTATACTTACGAAAGTGATAAGGAGCGATTTATGTTGAACACATCATCCGTTCTCAAAACCTTTGCTACTCGTTACCCATTCCTCTTTGCATTTCTGTGTTTTTTGCTAGTGTTCGTCATTCTTTCAATAGATACTTATCTCGTACCAAAAAATGCTGTGATTGCACAATGGTCGTCCATTATTCTTCTAATAATTTTATTTCTTCTCGCCT
This sequence comes from archaeon, assembly GCA_902812505.1. GTDB lineage: Archaea > Thermoproteota > Thermoprotei_A > Marsarchaeales > Marsarchaeaceae > ECH-B-1. Next base: position 916 of record CADDZQ010000107.1, on the reverse strand, counting down.
TTGCGCTACTTTTTTCGTTAGGCTGGATACGTGCCGCTGGCTTTACTGCTCCAGCGAACTGGCGCGATATGCATGTTTTCTGGTTGCCCGTGCTTATCACGCTGATTATCATGGTACCACTCCTTTTTGAACTGCCACGTGCAAGTAGTTTTGGTGCAGTTACCTATGCAGCGTTGTTCGCCTTGCTCACAGGCTTGAATGAAGAAACACTGAGTCGCGGCTTGATTTTGCAGATTTTGCGTCCCTATGGCCCGGTGCGTGCAGCGCTCATTTCAGCTATCTTTTTTGGACTGTTGCATGGAAATAATTTTGCCTATCTGCCGTTGCCCGTCGTAGTTGCTCAAATTATCTGGGCTATGCTGCTAGGTTTTGCCTATGCAGCGCTACGTCTGCGCACAGGCACAATCTGGCCCCTGATTATCCTCCATGCCTGTAGTGACCTTGCTGTGGATGTCAATCTGTATGCTAGTCCGCAAAAAAATGTAACAGGTGCTGTTAGCTCTCCAGGACTATTACTAGCATCACTTGGCGGGCTACTGTTGCTCACCTTGATTCTAGCGATTTATGGGTTTTTCTTGCTACACTATCAGAAGCAGGTGGATAGCGCATTACAAACAGAAGGCGTTGCAGAAACTAAATAAAGAAGGATGCTACGATATGGAGTCCTACTTCTCATGACTATCATGCATATGGATATTATCCCTATAGCATAGGGAACACGAGTATGATACCCACGCGCGTGTTCCCTATGTAGCCTGTTGATTTCTAGCTGGAGGCTGTCAGGTTTGGGGAATAGCTTTGCGTAACCTGCTGATGGCTTGTTCGACGCTTTCGCGCTGGTTGAAGACGGCAGAACCGGCTACCAGCAAGTTGGCTCCGGCCTGGACGACCTGCGCGACGGTTCCCTCGTGGATGC
>CADDZQ010000106.1 GCA_902812505.1 archaeon | reverse complement strand
TTAGCGTTTTCTTTTTCATTTCAAGTCCCGACTTTATAATCGGAATTTCTTTTTTACTAATCTGCATGAAATAATTCACCCCAAAAGATTGACCGGCTATTATCCATGATACCCGTAATCATCCTTGCACATAATTACATGGCTACCTGCCTGATGATCAACAAAGAAGCCAGCCTTACTTAATGCTTTGATTACTTGTTTTGGCTTTAGGGCAGGTAATCTTGGTGTCATGCAATAGCGACCTCTACACTTTCGACCTCCCCCATTTTCTTGGGAATCTCATCTGCTCTCCCATGCTTTTTTAGTACATGAATGTATCCTTCAATAGCATCTTTTATGTTCTCAAGAGCCTCCTCCTTGGTTTCCCCTTCAGAAATACAACCTGGCAGAGCAGGCACGGTGGCAGTATAACCGCCCTCTGGCTGTGGCTCTAAATAAACGAGATACTTCATCTGCCATTCAACTCCTTCCAGGATAATTTTAACCTTCTTCGTTAGTATTTCCAAGCGACCTATATTTAAGCATTTCCTATTTTACAATTCCTTGCATGCTAAAATATTACAAAAAGTATCCAAAAATATGCCAAAAAATTTCTTGGCTGTCAAACGGTTGACTGTCTGCCTTGCTAAAATCGAGCTATGGTGGGTCAGGCATGCATCATGCAATCTGACTCGAGTTGTTGGGCAGGTGACGAAATGGACGCTTTGATAAACAGATACTTATCTAAACTAGAATTTGGTGAGTTACAACAGTTTAAAAATATCGGGGTTGTTCCGCTATTTTTATCTGCAAACCATGGCCCCGAATATTTAACGCTAAAGGAAGCAATAGAGAAAAAACTTATAACCATCACAGAAATTAGTCATAGCGGATCCGTCCCGGAGCTGAAAGCCACAAACAAAGCGGAAATTCCCATCCTGCTTCTCGATGGCGAGGAACTTGCCGGTGCAAAACAAAACAGGGTGCTTAATACGACCATACTGCTTAAAGAGAACTCGGAAACCATTATTCCCGTAAGCTGCACGGAGCAAAACAGGTGGTCGTATGTTTCCGATGAGTTTGATGACTCCGGGCATATCATGTCCCGCAAGTTAAGGGTGGACAAGACCTGCTCTGTCTCAGAATCTTTAAATCGGTTTGAGGAATTCAAAGCCGACCAGGGGGCAGTTTGGGATGGGATCGACGAGATGCGTGTATCTGCGAAAGCTCATTCTCCTACGAATGCGATGAAAGATATTTTCGAATCCAGGGCGAACGACCTGGACGAATGCCTGAAAACTTTTAAGTGCTTGCCGTCTCAAAGGGGACTACTCGTTTTTATCGGTGGCGAGGTGGCAGGGCTCGACCTTGTCTCGCTTGAATCGGCATATAAAATGCTCCACTCCAAGCTTGTTAAAAGCTATGCGATGGATGCGCTCCTAAACAAAACAAGGGAGAAAGACGGCGGCAAAGCGAAAAAGATCAAAGATTTCCTTGAAGAAGCCAAAATGTGCAATGAAAGCAAATATAAATCGATAGGACACGGCTGGGATTATCGGTATGAGGGATTAACTGTTATAGGGTCTGCGCTTGTATATCATGAGACGGTAATACATACAGCTTTCTTCAGAAACGACGAAGATAACGAGATGGGGCAGGAGGAAGGCCGGATGTCCGACTACAGGCGGCGGAGAAGTTTCAGGGGATAATCTAAGCGAGGGGTTGTTAAGAACAACTGTTGCAAATGTAGCCGGTGTAAGAGGTTTTGAGGCTAGCCATGATAAGAGATTCTTGGGAATAACCGGAAAAATTTTGAAGGATACGCCATACTTATGGCGAATAAGTACTTATAAGCAGATATAAGCGGGAGGTTGTTTAAATGAAAATAACCAGGTTGCTATATAAATTAGCAAGAGTCAGCCGTGATATCGAAGTTGTATCAAGCGGCGACCCTAAGAAAGTCGCCCGAAGAGCCAAGAATAAAGTGTTGGGCAGGGCGTTGAGGCGGTTGTGGTAAACAACCTTCAGCACCGCATTTGTAGACAGTTTAATGTCCATTTCGGGGATTGGGAGAAAATCCCTCGCCTTTAGGCGAAGACTTTAGTATGCTTGCGGCATGGAGCACTATAGAAGATCAAGCCATACCGTATATGACATAAAGTATCACCTGG
>CADDZQ010000105.1 GCA_902812505.1 archaeon | reverse complement strand
CCCCCTCCCCCCCATCCGATTCGTACCTCAGAATGCCCGCCAGACGCACACATTTCGCCCAGGAACGTCGATCACGGCCTCGGTAATAGTAGAATATATGCCGAAGCTTTTCGCATCTCAGAAGCGAAATAAATGCGTCGTACGCGTGTGTCACCCGGCGGCCATAAGTGCCGCGCAGAGTGACTACTATACTAAGACACCGCCAGCGGAAAATAAACTTGGACATATATATATTTCTTTTTTGTTTTGTTTTATTTATTTATGGTATCATTCTGTGTTTAAAAATGAAACACAGAATGAAACACAGTATGAAACACTAGTTTATTAATGTGTATCAAACTGTGTTTAAAAATGAAACACAGAATGAAACACAGTACGTGACGTAAGTAGTGACGTAAGTAGTGACGTTCTTATCTCTTGTGCCACAAGGCCTCGGGCGGTTTTTGCGCTGTTCAAGTCAACATCAAGTCAACATAATGTCTATTATCGGAAGTTATCAGCGCACCTGCGGGGAATCGAAACCCACCAGCTGCATAAATATTCATCCGGTTGCATAAATATTCATCTCGGGAGAGGTGGGGTTTCCAGCGCACCTGCGAGATATGAAGCGAAAACTGCCGCGTCGGCAGAGTCAAAAGCCCGCAAAGCCTTGTGGCGCAAGGTGTGCACGGTTTTGTGCACGGCAAGCAGCGCGCGCGAATATGCATATCCCCTCTCCTCCCCCCTTCCCTTCGCGCTCATGTCCTCCTTCCCGTGTCTCTCGTGGATTCTCACTTCCTCCATGCCCGCGCGTATATAATAGAAGAAAACATATCTCCCCGCCGGGGACGCGCAGAGAATAGCACACTCTGGCCTGCTTTTCTTCATAAAAAAATAACGCACCCCTGCCGAGATGCGCGCATTTTTTTCCATCTTACCACACATTTTCCACCCTGTCAAACCGAACCGCGCACAAAAAAACCCGCGAGCCTTGCGGGAGAAGGGCTTGCGGGTTTTATATAGGGCTATTGTCTGACAATAAAGATAGGACTATTTTTCGCTAAAAAACTTAAAACAGTGCGACACGCAAAGAAAGAGCGAGATATTCGCAGATACCCTGGATATTTTCCGTTTTATCCGGCGTTTTTGGACGTTGTGATGTGTTTCCGGTCGAGCTACAATGAAGACAAACAAAAAAGTGGCGACCAACGCCGAGAGGAGGACTTAAATGAAAATACGGATCGCTTACGCCTGTGGGCATCGGGGCTGGCTCGAGATCTCCGGGCACTACATCTCTAAAGAGTTATTGCTCGACGAGCTCGCGCTTGCAGAGAGTTTCCAAAACTGCCCGGTGTGCACCGAGCAACAGCAACTCAGCAAGGAAAGCGTCGAGCTATTAACTGAACTCTTAGAAAAAACCAAAGGAGAGTGAAGAAAATGAAAGTGAAATATGTAGATGCCGTCCCGGAAGCTCCGGAAGCTCCGGATGTGCAGTGCATCCGGTGTGGCTTCCAGACCCGTATTCTTGTTGTCGCCTACGTAGACGGCGACAAGGATTACGAGTGTAGATGTGGGCTCCCGCTCGCCCGCATTCGGGGCGGGAAAACCTACATATGGGAGAGTAATGTTCTGCTTTAACACACCTGCCCAATGACCGCCGCCGCCCCGCCGGCGCGAGGGCACAAGGGGACTACGGCCAGTGGCGAGCCGAAATCGCCATAACCGCCAGCAGGCGGAGAAAAGGAGGAGTTTTTAATGACCGCAACTGTATTCATTCGTCTCGATCTTTCCATAGCCCGGGCGCGCGCCCGGAACGGTATGGAGCTAACGGAATACGATCTTGATCTTCTTCAGAAATATGAGGGAGAGCCGACCGTAGATTGGAGGCACGAAATGCAGTGTCTCCCCGCTGGCTCTGTAGTTTTGGCGTTTCTCGTTCTCCGTGACGACGGCGAAATCGTTGAAGTAGCAGAGCCGTGCTACTTCGAAGGGGGGGAGGAAGAAGAATACGAGAGAGCTTTAAGAGAAGCCCGAGAATTCCTTGCTGCCGCTTGAAAAAGAAGAGAGACCTCGCGCCCAAAATAACACCCCAAAAAGGAGTGTGAGGTCTCGTGTTAGATATTCGCCACATAGTGGGGGCAGTCCTTCTTTTTGTCAGCGGATTAGTTAAAT
>CADDZQ010000104.1 GCA_902812505.1 archaeon | reverse complement strand
ACCATAGCGAACAGCAGCGGAGTGAGTAGCCTCCATCAAGGGGAGGTAACGCCTGAGACCCCGGCCCGACGGAGCCCTCCGGGGCGGGGAGGGGGTCAGTTAATGGAAACATTATCCTTAAATATGCCTCTGGGCGAACCGCTACACTCAGTCACTTATAGCCGATGCCCACTTACCTCCCCCTCCACTATGTTCCCACATAAATAATATTTTATGGCCAACATACTATGATAGTCTTATTTATTGTAAAGAAGGCCGATTATAGTGTGCCTGCGGGTGGCTGCTGGGGGGTGTTGACCGCATTTGTTTTGTTAACTATCCTTGTTAAAGCGCTATTTGAACCTATATATACGAGTATTGGGGCAACTATATTGATTAGGGGTAAAATTAAAAGAATACCGCCAATCTGAATCAGCGACTCACCGTATCTTGAACCAACCTTCCAGAGACCTAAAATCTCGCCACCTATCACGCCTACAAGCAAAAGAATCACGGAAACAAATATCAATATGCTTCCGAATACAGCTAAGACCGTTGGGGTGTTCGCGGATTGCATAGGCGGCGTGGCTATCGGAGCCACTATTAGACTACCCAATATTAGAATAAAGGAAACAGTTATAATAACCAGCCCTACGGGGATAAGCAGTAGGAGCCTCGCGGGTGTTCTAAGCGAGCCGTCAACTCGGCTTATGGATACGAAGCCCCTGTAGAGGAAGATAAATGCTAGAATGGCTATTACCACCCCAATTACCAATACCACGAGGTAAGCCCCCACAGCGACGATGCCCACATTAGGTGGGGGCTGACCGTTGAAGCCAATGCCAGTAGCCACCGAAAAGTTTAAACCAAAGAGAAATAACGCCACTATAAAAGATATAACTATCCCAATCAAGCCTAGAAGCCCATAGTTCTTCAGATTCCTAAGCCCATCTATGTCGGCTTGAGTATACGCAGTGGGCTGCGGTATGCCTGTGGGGGGAGGTGGAGGAGGGGTGTACCCTTGCGCCTGTGGGGGCACTGGCGCGTAGCCAGTATTCTGCTGTGCCCCCATATCTTTTAGGGATGCACCGCAGCGTGTGCAAAACCGGGCGCCGTCGGGGTTCTGGTATCCGCAGCTTGGACACGTCTGAGACATACAAATACATTTTGTGTGGTTGAATATATATGTTTCCAGGATCGTTTAAGTAGGAAGCAAAAAAGTAAAAGATCTTTGTGAAAATCCATCAATAGTTATTCCTAGGTCCCATGGGGTTACAACGGGAATTCAAAAGTAATCAGACTATTTAGGGAGCTGTAGTCGAAACCATCATTATCCTATTGATTAGGTAATTGTCATTTCCCAGCCATCAGAGAAAACGATTGAAAACAAAGTGGATGTGTAAGCCCAAAACAAAGAGTGTGAGCCGAGTCATTAGATAGAGAAATTAATGGGGATAAAGGTCTGAGAGAAATATATTTTAGAAGCGATTTCGAAGAAGAAAATCATACAACTACATCTAGCTTCTCTCGCACTTTTCTCCAGTCTATTTTAGGGAAGTTTGATTGATATTCTATAAATTTTCCCTTATCACTTCGCCATTTATCAAAAATTTCCATTGCCGTGGAATGCGGTGGAGCGGTTACGAAATCACGAATCGAATTTTTACTTTCCCAGATAGATATGGTAACATAATATGATTTAATAAAGTTGGCATATAGCCCAAAAGAAACCACTGGAGTATTTATCAATTTGTTCACGATTTTTCTCGTTAATAATAGAAACTGAATAGTATACCGCCTTCTTAGAGGTAGATATGTTATTACCACAGTAAACTCTCTTGACTTAGAATCTCTAAGGTATTTTTCATATTTCAAATAACTCATAGAATCATTACTGATATCCCTATAAAAGTTTTGGGTTTTAGCTGATCCTGTGAGGATATGGGTTTAACGAGTGTCACCATCACTGCTCGGTACCACACCGCAAAACTTCAAGAAGCCCATGAAGACTCAAAGAGTTTCTCCCCGTGTGTTAGCAAACACGCTTCCCCTACCCTCGAGGTAGCCCTGAATCTTTCAATGGGGCTACTCAGCCCGAAGAATGGGTGCACGTGTCCATTGGAGGCCATCCCGGCGAACAACGGACTCATGCTTCTAAAAAGCAGTATCCGCAGGAATAACTGGGTTACCCACCCCCCCGAAGGCGTCTAGAC
>CADDZQ010000103.1 GCA_902812505.1 archaeon | reverse complement strand
CGCTGAGACGCGTGAGCTCACTGGGTTGTTCGCGGAGCGCTTGGAGTATTTGAGGAATCTGGGGGGTGCTTCGAGTGTGGCTCGCACGCTTAGCGGGGTGGATCTCTCACTGCTTAGGGGTGGGGTGTGAGTGAGGAGACGTGGGTTGATGTCTACTGTGCGCCGACGGGGTACATGTTGTTTGAGGATGGGGGTGAGCCTGGGTTCGAGAGGAGTAACCTTGCACCCTTAGCGGGCGCCCCAGCCCACCTACTCTCACGTGAGGCCACGAGGAGATTCCTATGCGTGGAGAAGGGGGTGCCTATAGGTACGATTCTTGGGTTCGACATCGAGCTCACAGTGGACATCCAAAACCTCGTTAAGTACCACGCTGGGGTGTTCGGGTTCACCGGTACGGGTAAATCAAATCTAACATCCCTCATCATAAGGCGGAGCCTGGATGCGTGGGGTGGGGAGGGCACGGTTGTGGTGTTCGACGTGGCGGGTGAGTACGCTGTTAGCCTCGCGGATATGTTAGCCTCCTACGGCGTCCTCTACTCCCCCGAGGATCTCAAAGACGCGGACAGCCTCCTACAGTCGCAGACGGTTCCCGAGACGCTTGAGTCAAAGATAAGCCCCCAGCAGCTACGCTCTTGGGCGGCTGGCCTGGTTGATGATGGGCGTGTGCGCCCCCTCCAGCTTGGGGATGAGGGGGGTGGGGGTATCACCCTCGGCTTCATACTCGACACACTGAGAGGCTATAGGGATGATAGGAAGACGGGCGCCGTTCAGGCGGCTGATCTCATTGGGCACATACAGGCCATCGCCTCGAAGAGGCGCTTAGAGTCCGATGTACCCGTGGGGTCTCTGTCCGCCGATGCTAGGGGGGAGCTCTCGGATGCCGTATCCGAAATATTGGGAAAACTCAACGATAGATCCTCGCTCTACACCGAGCTCTCAGTGGTGCTAAGCGTATTGGAGGGTGGGGGTGGGCGGACTCAGGGTGTCGACGGTGACCCGGGAACGTATACTCCTAGGAGCCTCGCGCTTCAAGCAGTCTCCGAGAATGCTCCACCCCTAATCATAGTGTACACTCCTGAGCCTGGGGATGCGCGTGAGGCAGCCTCCCGCTTCATCTCGAGGCTCCTCTATCTTAAGAAGCATGGGTATAGGAGGAGGGTGTGCGTTGTGCTCGACGAGGCCCAGGAGTTCATACCCTACGAGACACGTAGGGACGACCGAACACTGCAGTCGAGCCAAGCGGTGGAGTCCCTACTCAGGCAGGGGCGCAAGTATAGGGCTCACTGCGTGCTCGCCACCCAGCGTGTGGCCCACCTCAACACCAATGCACTCCAACAGTTGCACAGCTACTTTGTGAGCACGATGCCCAGATACTATGACCGACTCGTGGTTGCTGAGGCCTTCTCGCTTAACTACGAGGTGTTGGAGCGCACCGCTGAGCTCGACACTGGCCAGTGGCTGTTCGTATCATTCAAGTCCACTAAGCAGCGGAATGTGCCGGTGTTCATTCAGACCCCCAACAACGAAGACGCCGTGGCCGAATACTTCAATATGACATCGACCTAAACGATACATCCCCGCTTGGCGCTGACTGCGACCAGAACAAGAATTTTGAGTCCACAGTAAATGGGTGAGCTGGGAATGGGTGAGCTAGTAACAAACCAACCACTCAACCGAATTGGGTCTAGTACTGTCTCCACTACATCGAATTTATTATCCCTCAGGCTTCAGGCTAATGGTAGGCCAATAGAGGTTTGCAGATAGAGTGTTCACCCTAATGGTACGTCGCTTCCTATGTTGATTTCCTCCTATCCCCCGCATGGGTTGCGGTAATGAACACGGGTCTAGATGTTGACTCTGCCATTCTGAGGGGGATGCTTGAAGCATCGGCTCCCATCCCCAACGCCTTTTCCCCAACTTCGAGGGGGTGCTGGCTATTTCGGCCGCATCCCTATATGGGTCTTAGTTGCGTGTGTTTTTACACCAAGCTATGACCCCTCGGCATGTGAATGGGTCTCTGGAGCACTCGAGTATAGAATTTATCTCTACTCCAGTGCTGATATACTCACTCGCCTTTACTCCCTGATGGGTACTGCTTCGGGGTGCTTATCTATTTCCACCACTTCTTTGAATCTTTCTGTGCTAATTCTTTTTAGGGGTTTTCTTTCGACGAATCTGTCTTGGTATAACTCGGCGAC
>CADDZQ010000102.1 GCA_902812505.1 archaeon | reverse complement strand
ATCGAAAGCAGTCGTACTACTATTCGTCAAAGTAACACTCTGAGGTATCCTTTAATGAGGAATCGAAAGCCTCCTCCGCCTCGAGATAATCAATGACGGCACGATGCAGTATCCTTTAATGAGGAATCGAAAGCCACCGATGGCTTTTATGACTTCAATTGAAGTCATTGTATCCTTTAATGAGGAATCGAAAGAGCACGAACATAAACCGTACGATACCGACGACGCGCCGTATCCTTTAATGAGGAATCGAAAGCCACTAGAAGGCCCAACAACATAACCCACAGTTGGGGTTGGTATCCTTTAATGAGGAATCGAAAGCCGCAGTAGCCAAATACCGACGACGATGACCCCACCGTATCCTTTAATGAGGAATCGAAAGTAACGCTAGGGCGTTCAACCGTTCTCGTAGTATCTTTAAGTATCCTTTAATGAGGAATCGAAAGACAGTAACCCTGTCACCCGACGGCATCAGAGAAACGTATCCTTTAATGAGGAATCGAAAGGAAGTATCACTGTGTAGTATGTCATGAGAATAGCCCCGGTATCCTTTAATGAGGAATCGAAAGTTCAAAACCCAAGTTGGATGGCTTGTAGCATTACTCCAGTATCCTTTAATGAGGAATCGAAAGACAGCAAAAACGCGATGGGGCTCAACACACTACTCTTAGTATCCTTTAATGAGGAATCGAAAGTACTCCAGCTGACCTACACCGGTACCGTTAGGAATCAGTATCCTTTAATGAGGAATCGAAAGCACTATTAACAAAAACATTCACTACAAGCATAGGTCGATTTGGTATCCTTTAATGAGGAATCGAAAGCTTCACAGCCACAGTAGCCTCGGGAAACTCGTCGCCCACCAGTATCCTTTAATGAGGAATCGAAAGTTTGTTCTCCCCCCTAATTGGTCGATTCGAGCCACTGTCCCGTATCCTTTAATGAGGAATCGAAAGAAACCGATAGAATGTCGGCTCTGGTTTTAAAATCTTTACGTATCCTTTAATGAGGAATCGAAAGTGCAGAATAGTAGTACGACTGCGGGTGCTATATCAAGTATCCTTTAATGAGGAATCGAAAGACGTGCCAGGCGAAGGAAGAGTCACAGTATTATAACCCGGTATCCTTTAATGAGGAATCGAAAGCTGCAAACTGTTGGTGGTAAAGTTTTGAGAACTTTACCGAGTATCCTTTAATGAGGAATCGAAAGTACTTGTTTTCCCAAAGGTCTCGAAGCCACTCCACATCCGTATCCTTTAATGAGGAATCGAAAGACAATCATCGCCATAGCGCCAAGAAGAAGCTCGCCCAGTATCCTTTAATGAGGAATCGAAAGCGAAGTCTTAACTGTTTTCTTGAGTACACCACTCGGCCAGTATCCTTTAATGAGGAATCGAAAGTCCAGGGGGTAAAACAAACGGCTGAAAACTAATTACAAGTATCCTTTAATGAGGAATCGAAAGACTTGGTGGGCGAGGTTTCGAATTTGCTTTCAACGACAAGTATCCTTTAATGAGGAATCGAAAGCTAGAAGCCGAAGAACCACCAACACCCCCACCACCAGAAGTATCCTTTAATGAGGAATCGAAAGAGCAATGGGAGAATCGGTAAACGATGACGCCGATAACGCCGGTATCCTTTAATGAGGAATCGAAAGGTTTTATTAGTGAAAGACCCCTCATAAAGAGAAACAGGCTGGTATCCTTTAATGAGGAATCGAAAGTTGTTCCGCTTGATGGTGTTCCGGTTGCTCAGCAGTTGGTATCCTTTAATGAGGAATCGAAAGATATAGCCCAACAACGCAAAACCATAGCTTTTGAAGGCCTGTATCCTTTAATGAGGAATCGAAAGTGATCTCGGCACGAAGTCTTTCATACTGATCCTTTGTAAAGTATCCTTTAATGAGGAATCGAAAGTTCGTTTCCCACAACCAACGAAGCCATTCGAGTATCCTTTAATGAGGAATCGAAAGAAACCGATCAGGGGATAATTGCGGCATGGCTGGGGTCGATGGGGATCGAGTATCCTTTAATGAGGAATCGAAAGAAACCGATCAGTGGCAAAATCGGCAAACGATGACGCGTATCCTTTAATGAGGAATCGAAAGGGTTACCAGACTGATCATAAATCCCAGGAAGCTGACTCCCAGGTATCCTTTAATGAGGAATCGAAAGAGAAGATAAGCGACCAACAACGGAGCCACAGC
>CADDZQ010000101.1 GCA_902812505.1 archaeon | reverse complement strand
CCTTCAATTTTTTCGAACTCCTCATCAATAAGCTTCTGCATTTCTTCCAGCTTCCTCGCGGGTTAACGTGCCGACCAGTTCCCGTAAAGTCTCCTTTTTGGGGCGGGAACAAAGGATTAACCAGGCTCTTTCATTATTTTTAAGCTCCGTTATAGGCGCAAGCGGTTTCAGTACATTATCATTATAAATTACTTCAATCATTCGATTCATACTGATCCCTGGTTCAAAAAACTTAACTGTTTTTGATCCAGTTAAGCGGCCTCCCCATGACCAGGACTTCGCTCCTTTCCGAATCGGATTCGTCCGCCCCTGGGAGCAAGCAACGCGACAGGGAGACCTCGGCCCCGGGAGTCCCACCCGGACGGGAGAACTGCGCAAAACAGACGCTTCCGGCTTGCGCCTTCATCAGGGTTGACTGTTTCGCGGAAAGCGCCGCCTCCCGCGATCTGTTAGATGCGGCCTGCCGGTTTGTCCGAACTCCGGCTAACGGGGTCACCTACTCAGCAAGGCTAATTCTTTCAAGTCATGCCAGATGGAATAAAACGTTTCTTGTTGAAAACAAGTCAGCCCGTTATGAATGAGAATTTTCCCGTCCAGCCGCTTAAAAAGCCGCTTCACCTTTCGGGTCATCCCTTTTCCTTCCCCAGGCAAGGAATTAACCTTCTGGTTCAGCTTTTCTTTAAGGATTTGGATTTTTTGCTTTAACTCTCTGGTGATACGTTCTTTAAGGCCAATCGCCCTCCGGGCGATTACCAGTGCAGCGGCATGGTGAACGGTTATGCCGTACCGCTGCATGTATTTCCAGTAACCGATGGTGGACGTGTGCGCCGGCCAGACCTGCTTTACGCCCACGCCTTCTCTTGAGGCTTTTCGCATGACGGCTTCAGTTAGCTTTCTATAAGGGAAGTTGGCCGCCATGCGGTTGAATTTTTTATCTGTGTCCAGCCGGTCTTTGCTAAAGCTGAGGTTTTCTGATGCTATGGGCTTGCCCAGAGCTTTCGCGATGTCCACCACCACTTTGGCCAGCACGCCTATCAGGTAGGTGCGCCGGTATCCCCGGCTGTAAGCAAGCTCGGGCATCTTGATGTACAAAAAACCATTGGGGTGAATCGTTACCTGGAACTCTCCGGCGAATTTGTGCAGAGCTCTCGGATATGATACGGTGAATCCCTCCGGCCAGGATTCTGGTTGCCCGGTGTATCCCACGTTGGCCAGCGCTACGCCGTCGGGGTTGGCGTCCATACCCAGGTAGCCCCGATTGGGACCGATAACCGCCGATGGGGTTTCGACATTGAAGGTGATGTGCACTCTGTACCGTCCGTCTCCGCCTCTGATTAACTCTACGGTGTAAGGCGCACTGGAAAGAAGCAGCTCCAACACTTTAAGCCTGTGCTTTTCCGGCAACCAGAGCTTTCCCATTACCCGGGGCGCTCTGGTCATCACCGGCCTGCCTCTGGTGTCCGTGCCTGCTTGTTCCGACAAATGAGAAATGGTGACAGACAAGAAAAACTCTCCATTGCGCCAGCTCAGCTTGATGTTCGGGTTGCCGCCTTTGGTTTCGTCTCCCCGGGCGTAAAGCCGGTTTCGCCGGGCGTTTTGCCATTCTTCTTTTGTGCTCCTACCTTCGCAGACCCGTTTCCACAAAAAACGGCCGCCGAAAACCACTTTTGGTATGGTGCCGCTGTCCAGGTCAGTTTTCAGCTCTTCCAGTTTGTCGGACAGCTTCTTTAATCTGGCCTTGCGGCCGTGTACAGCGCGTTTGGCTTTTTCGATTCTAAGCGAGTCATTCGCCTTGACGGCTCTATCCAGGTCTTTTTCCGCCCGGCCAAGCTTCTTCTTGGCACGGGCCAACTTTGCCTCCGTCTCTTCGGTTTCCAGCTTCAAAAGCTCTTTTTGGGAAGCGATAATTTCTTTCGCTTTAAGGATGGCGTCGTCGGTAAAGCGGGAGTTTACGCCGAATATCTGCTGGCCCTGCTTCTTAAGCTCTTCACGGGAACAACCTTCCTGTAGCCGGTTGAACGCCCAACGGGTGCAGGCACAGAAAAGCCGCAGCTCGGTGTCCAGGGGCGTTTCCTGTCCCCGACTCCATCTCTCAGACCGAAATGCCGGAAAGACCTCCGGAAAGAATTCGCCGCAGATGGTGTATCTTATGCCGCCTTTAGGATTAGTCGTTTTCTTTTTCCGATTCTTCATCCCGCGCCACTCCCGCTATC
>CADDZQ010000100.1 GCA_902812505.1 archaeon | reverse complement strand
CTTGTTAATAGCGTAAACACTCGCAGGCCAATCAGCAGCCTGACCAACCCCTAGAAGCGACCTTATCGCTACGAATCCATAGTATATTCCTCCGAAAGGTGTGAGAATGGTAAAGAGACTCCACCACGCACTCGCCGCTCCTAGGCCCTTCCTCGCCCCAACGCGCTCAGCAAAAAGGCCTCCCGGTATCTGCATAGCAGCATAGAAAATTGAGAAACTCGTTAAAATAACCGTTTCTTGTAACAGTGTGAAATGATGGATTTGGGCTATTATTGGCGCCGTCACGGCTATATTAACTCTATCCATTGACATAAAGAATGTTAGTGGGAAAACTACACCCAACCAGAATAACCATCGCAAATCTCTCATAGCGTGTCACTTACCTTTCTTTTCTTTAAGAATCTAGCCGCCCCACTAATCTCCGATAACGGTATGCCTGAATCAATCTTCCTTTTGGTCTCGTTTTCACCGTTTTCTTTCGACTCAAGAATATCTGCAATTTGTTCTGCATATTGCTGTGAGAGTATAGCCACACCATCATCATCGGCGAAAACCAAGTCGCCGCTGTTTATTGGCACCCCATCAATAGCAACAGTGTAGCCTATCTCCCCTTCTATCCCTAGTATTCTAGTGGTGAGCGGACTTATTCCACGACTGAAAACTGGAAAATCTAGGCTCAAAATCTCTTCAACATCACATATGCACCCATCAATAATGGCCCCAGCTATCGCTTTTTTAGCCGCAGCGTAACTCACCATTCCACCCCAACACGCCCTTGAATAATCACCGCTCATACTGACCACTATTACATCACCTGGTTGAGCAACATCCAAAGAGAGGTGTACAGCGGTTGAGTCTAGATGTGGTATCTTCACAGTTAGAGCTGACCCAACAATCCTTATCGGTCTCTTATTTGGCCTCAAAGAGGTTAAAAATATTCCATCCCTAAGATGCCCAAGTGTAGATGGGTGCAGCCTTCGAAACCTGTCTACAAGTTCCACCGGAACCCTCTTTATATCTTTATTTATAATAAAGTCCTCCAACTCTTTCCGTTCAGATTATTCCAGCATCTATTTAAATTTTTACTAAATATAACCACATTTCCCAGATAATTTGCACCTATATCCATATGTTACGCTCCTTTCCTTGTTTTATACCGGGGTTTTATATCTAGCATTAACACCTCTTTTAAAAGATTTATGTATTTGTATGCGCGTAACAATAGTAATGCCTATTATTTGTGGAGCACTCAGTGGGGAAGAGAGGGAGGGAATGCTCTACAAAAAGATTTCAAGGATTGTGTCCGAGGCTATAAGACTAAACCTATAGGAACAAGCCATAGCAAAGTATCAAAGAATAGAAGATCTTACTAGGCGGCTACAAATTTAAGCACTCTGGATGAACCTACGAATGATTAAGGAGGAATTTATGTTGGTGGGGAAGAGGCAAACTATAACATCGAAGTTCTGCCTAGAAATAAGTCGCATTTCAAAAGGGAAGAAGCTTCTAACATCTGAGCCCACATACTACGAAGCCTCCAATATGCTTTGAAAGCATGAGAGCACCCTAAAATGTGTACACAACACTTGAGTATTTGAACACTGCAGTTAATTTTGATAAAACTAGGATGCCATGATAGTCAGATTCTGTAAAGAGCATATAGCCGCCTCCTATAAGCCCGTAGCCAAATATAGAATCACCCTGTATTCGGTTCACGCAACCATAGCTTTAAGGGTGGGGCTGACCCTAAAATCTGCAATAAAATAATAATGAATAGGGCGCACCCAAGCTAGAGAGCCTTGTAACCTAAGACCTTATTGTAACTGGAAAACCCGCCTTATCCGAGCCTCCAAACCACCCCCGACCCAGACCGAGATAACCATCTTTACACAAAGACCCTTCCAAGAGTGCCTAATTTTTTTTCACAAGTTTCCTCATCGTCCAATTAGGGAAGTAATTAGCGAGCTTCTCTCTGAACTCCCTCGCCTGAAAGTTATCTGGAAACACAAGTTTGATTGTGTGCCCATCACTTTGTTCCTCCACCTCAGCGAGAGAATTCTGTGCCACCACGATGATCCTATCAACCTCATCGAGGCTAACCTTCGACTTTCTTTTTGGATACACAACGTAGTACTCTTTTTCCCCTCTCTCAATCTGCAACTCTCCCATTATTTTTAACAACTCCCTTTTCACCTGTTTCGATACCCTAATCGTCTCCGACATCAC
>CADDZQ010000099.1 GCA_902812505.1 archaeon | reverse complement strand
CCAGAAGCCGAACTTGTTGGCGAGCCTACTGATCCCCCTATGATAGGATCCGCGACGAAAAAATTACCGCCAGGATCACTATTTGTCTCCGGGTTGTTGCCCACATAGGCATAGGGGTCAAAGCCCTTCAGGTTGCTCTGCACCGTATCCGCCGACAGGAACAGGCCCACCACCGGATCGTAATACTGTGCCACATAGTAGTCTAGCCCACTTAACGGATCGTTGTATTGCCCCGTGTAGCCCTTGTTCGTCCCCGTTTGGCCCGCGTGATACTGTAAGAAACCAAAGGGGCCATAACCCAGGTAACCCACGACTGTCGCCGCCCCCGCCTGAGTGGTGATGGCCGTGCGCACACTGCCCAGATCATCGGTCAGCAGGCGCTATATCATACAGATGTAGTTATACCTCACTCTTATCTAAGTACATTCAAGCAACAAATGTGGGATAAAACCAGCTTGGCAGGCACAGATAATCCCCAAAAAGCTGCTTGAATGTACTTAGTGCCTATTCATGATACGGTTGCTCGAAGAGCCAGGGCGCATATCGTCGTACATCTTGCCCAAAGGCTCCTTCCTGCCAGTTGCGCCCTACGATGATCTCTACAATAGGCAGCCTATCCGCGAAAGGAGCCATACTCCAGGCGGGATTCCACCAATCGGTCTCCAGCACAGGCACCTGTCGTGCCTTTCCTTCGGCCAACTTCATACCGACCACATACTGCTGATGTAGCTTGAACCCCATAAATATGCGAATGTGTAAAAGCGTGCCGGGATAGGGTCGAAACGTTTCAATGCGCATGATATTCTTCCAGGGTGTATACATACGATACCCTGGCGTATAGTAGGCAATGCCGTCCTCTGTGACGACAAGTCTGGTACGTCCAAGCGCGCGGTACAGTAACGTCATTAGGACAAAACAGACCAGGCCGGTTAGAGTAGTTCCAAGAGAGTCTCCAGGGCTGTTATGAAATGATGGAAGAAACGTGAACAGACCAAATGCTGTCCAGACGAAACCAAGCAATGGGAAGAATAGTAAGCAAAGACGTACTACCCATGATTTAAATAAAGGGTAAATATGAATTTCAGATATTCCTTCGTTTTTCACTATCAACCTATGCTCCTATTCTAAAATATGTATTTCACGCAGTCTGAAAAGGTTAGCTACAAAGAAAGTTCATAGCTAACCTTTTCATGACTGCCATACTGACAGTTTGAGGCTATCAGTATGGAGAATAATACTAGCGTATAGCCAAACGCTCACCAGGGTAAATCAAATTCGGATTGCCTCCAATCACTCCTAGATTATTTTGATAAATCCTCTGCCACATCAGACCCGACCCATAGAATCGAGATGCGATCCCCCATAACGTATCACCAGATACTACTGTATAGTACCTCCCATTGGGAACCGATGGTGTGGGCTGCCTGCCTCCACCTGATGTCGGCGGGGTCGGTTGCGGGTGATTCTGCACTGGTGGTTTGTATATAGGATTGCCACTACCTGGTGAATTACTACTAGGCGAAGGGGAGGAAGTAGTGCCAGGTTTAGGATTAGGTGAGTGAGATTGATTTCCTGATCCATGTCCTGGCGCATGAATCTTCGAATAATTAACACCAGCACCAGCTATACCTGCTACAGTATTACCAATAGCTTGTCCCCCCTGATTAGCTGATGCAGACTGAGCAGCAGTGAGGTCCGTTTGAGGATCCTGCCCAGGCCAAGTGCTAATATTTGTCTGCTCGGCGAAGGTCTGAGCAGCAGCCCCTAATCCATAGCTGAATCCAGCAGAGGCCCCACCTATGGCCTCTGCTATAAGAGTCCTATATCCCCAGTCATCAAAGCTACTATCAGAGGTAAAGCTACCGTTAAAGGCTCCAACAACAGTGGATACAGCAAACGCTGTAAGAACCCCACCAGCGATAGCCACTAGTAAAGGAGCTGAAATGATTCCTATGATTGAAGCCAGTACGATACCTCCTGCAATTAAGCCTACTGTTATAGCAGCAACCCCCCATCCCCAGTGCCCCGTCGGATCCGTCAGCGTCTCCGGGTTGTTGCCCACATAGGCATAGGGGTCAAAGCCCTTCAGGTTACTCTGCACCGTGTCCGCCGACAAGAACAGGCCCACCACCGGATCATAATACCGTGCGACATAATAGTCCAACCCGCTCAACGGATCATTGTATTGCCCCGTGTAGCCCTTGTTGGTGCCCGTCTGGCCCGCGTGGTACTGCACGAAGCCAAAGGGGCCATAGCCCATGTAACCGGCTACGGTTGCTGCACCGGCCTGG
>CADDZQ010000098.1 GCA_902812505.1 archaeon | reverse complement strand
AGAACGGCGACATGGTGGCGGTCTGGCTGATCGAAGAGGGCGAGACGACGCTCAAGCGCTTCTACCGCGAGAGCGAGGGTTGCGTGCGCCTCCAGCCGGCCAACCCGAACGTGGCGCCCATCCTCGTACATCCCGCCAATCTGGAGATCAAGGGCAGGGTGGTTGCCGTCATCCGCCACCTGTAGCTGTCGCTGCAATTGGTCACAAGCCACAGAATCTGGCCACGCGGGGCTGTGTAGGGTGATGCAGAGTACCGGGCAACTTGCTCGCGCACCGCGTCTATCTGGGGTGAGATGCCGTGAAACCCTACACAACCCTGCACGGGCGCCATGATGGTGTCGCCTTTCCCCCTGCCTGCTCTCTCCTCTCTTTACCCTTCTCCTCCTCTGCTGGCGCAGGATCACCATAAGCCGCTTATAAGAATCTGCCTATGAGGGATGCCAGGAGAGGCCGGCATGCCTTCGTTGGGTTGGCGCTGCCGGCCATCGCGACCGGCAACCACACGCTGGCTGGGATCGGGAGGGCGGCCGAGCTCTTGGTGCTGCTCCAACTGGCCGCTGTCCACCTTCCGGGCAAGGATGCGCTCCGATGCGCTTCCGCTCCTCTCTGACTACCTTCGCCTTCACACTCATCCCATCGTCTGCCGTGCCCACCTCCCGCAGCAACGTGTAGGGTGTGTGGGGTCGTGCAGGGTTGCTGCAGGAATTTCCATCTGTCGCGGTGGCCATTCCCCAAAAGAATAGGCGAAACCCTACACAACCCTGCGCACTCTACACGGAGCGCCCGGGCAGGACGAGGCCCTGGTAGCGCAGGCCGGTGCGTTCCCTGGCCTTGGTCACACCCCGTTCGGCCATCTGCCGGCCAAAGGCCGTGCCCGACATGGGCTGCTCGCCGTTGTCCCGGCACCAGCGCTCGTAGGCCCAGTAAAGGTCGGCGGCGCGCACCGAGCCCTGGGGACTCGTGACGGTGCAATCGGCCAGGAACTGGCCCAGGCGGCCCTGCTCCAGCCGGTAGGCCTCCGTCGCCTCCTGCACGGCGGGTGGGCTGCCCAGGCCGTCCTTCTCCCAGGCCAGGATGCCCGCCGCTTCGCCCCGCAGCGTATGGCGCACCGCCTCCCAGACCCGGAGCCCCTGAGCCTGGCTGCGCCGTTCGATTTCCCGCTTCAGCGTCTGAGGCAGCCGCACACTGAGCATGTCGCTCTGCACTCGCCCGCGCGCTCCCTTGCCACCCTTGCCCACCATCACTGTCTCCCTGCCATGTATTACATTTGGCGGTCCATCATATCCTGAGAAACTGAATCTTGGGGCCTTGCACCCACACCTTCAAAGGAGTACAACGGGAACGGGATGGGCGAACCATAATGCTGGTATAGGAGCGCGGCGATGCAGAGAAGGTTGGTTGTGAGCGATCCGGCGGTGATGGGCGGCAAGCCGGTGATCGCCGGCACCAGGATCACGGTCGAGCTGATACTCGAGAAACTGGCTGCTGGCGAGAGCGAGGAGCAGATCCTGGATGCCCATCCCAGGCTGACCCGGGAGGCGATCCGGGCAGCGCTGGCCTTCGCTGCTGAGGCCCTGCGGGCCGATGTTGTCTATCCGTTGGCAGAGGCTGTTCAATGAACCTGGTGGCAGACGAGGGGGTGGACCGGCAGATTGTGGACCGACTCCGCCATGATGGCCAGCAGGGATTCTATGTCGCTGAGATGCAGCCAGGGGTCCCCGATGAGGTAGTACTGGCCTTAGCAAACGGGGAGGGTGCGCTGTTGGCGACCGCCGACAAGGATTTCGGAGAGCTGGTCTTTCGTGAGCGTCGGTCAACGTCCGGGGTCATTCTGATCCGTCTGGCAGGACGGGCTCCGACTGCCAAGGCCGAGATTGTGGCTTCTGCTATACGGGCCCATGCGGTGGAGTTGCCCAGGTCCTTTGCTGTCATCACCCCCAAAACGCTCCGCATACGACGACGACAGATGTGATGAGGGGCGAGAAGGCGCTCCCCTTTCCGACCTCGCCCTCCGCCCAAATGCGCTTGTAAGCGTCTCCGCCTTCGTGGACGGTTTCCTCTGCAGATAGACCTCGTTGGCAATGACTCCAACCTGCGATGTGCTGTCCCCGCGACTCAATAGCCTTGGATACCGAATGGATTATCGTGGCCGTCGTCGGAGGAGCTATCATCAGCGCAGGCACTGGGGCAATGTATATCCGCCGCCTCTGCACGCGCGGCGACTCCTTCTCGGCCCCATGTCCTGCGACTGGCGAGCGCCGTGGCTCGACTCGCTCCAGTTCGCCGACGCCCGCCACGGCTGGCTGCGCAGCGGCACGGCGCTCTACTACACGGA
>CADDZQ010000097.1 GCA_902812505.1 archaeon | reverse complement strand
CTCCAAAACGGTACGAATTTCAATAACGTGGCTGCCCAGAAACACCAGCCCAAACGTGAAACGCAGTATCTCAAGCGAATTCCGCTCCCCGATCGGGGGTCGGCGAACAACTGCACAGAATTTCACAGGTACTGTCAAAACAATCACCTCACCCTGATATCATTAAAGCCCGATCATGTTTTAAAAACTCCACAGATGCATCGGTAGTGGATGCCTTCCTCGCGCTTTTCAGAAGCTGATTTTCGAGACCCCTCTGCTCCACGTTATAGTTACAATACGTAAAGCTCAGGTTTTGCTTTGCACTCATCTCGGCGGTACCCAAAGGACCAACGCCTTTCATGCCGGGCACCAAATAATATATCCCGTCACCGAACACGTGAACCGTAACCGTGTGACCTTGCGCCTCTGCGGCTCGAGCAATATTCCAGACAAAATGTGCGTGCTGTTCCTGCTCGGGCGACGCCTTCAGCACAAGAAATAAACTCGCCATGTATTTTAAACCCCCTCTCGTAATCCGCTTTAAACTAACTTCAGTATTGCTTTTAGCTTCAGCACTGGTTTTCTGCCGTAAGACAACTTAACCTTGCCATCTTGCCAAAAGATGGCAAGGTTAATATTATGACTCTGTCCTGATTGAAACGATAAATATCCGTAAATTTACGAGCTGGTCTTGCGAACCAGAGCCGCTATCGCGACCACTAGAGCAATCAAGGCAACTATGTACGGTCCTGCCCCGGACCCTCCTGATGCCTTCGCGTTTTCCTGGGCTGCCGTGGTAGCCTTACCGGCTTTTCCGGGAGCGGCACCGCCGGCTGCAAATTCCCCAAGGTCTTTCAGGCTCTTATTAAGCTTGGCAAAATTGTAGAAGGTCTCGTTTTGAACCGGAAGGCTTAAATTGCTTCCCCACTGTATCCATGAAGCATCATAATTCCGTACCTTATAGCCCAGCTCGCGCAGGATATAATAGGTATTGGCCGAGCGCGTGCCGGTCTGGCAGTGCACAATAATGGTCTTGTTTTTATCCAGTTTGGACGCATACAGCTTGTCCAGTTCATCAAGCGGCTTAAGCAGAGTGCTTTCGCCCTGGAAGTTGCTCTCGTACGGTATATTAATAGCCCCCGGAATATGACCTCCCCGCAGGCTGCGGATGTCTTCTCCGCTGTATTCATCCGGTGTACGAACATCCACTATCTGCACATTGGGGTCGTTTAAACTTGCCTGCACCTGCTGCATAGTTGCATACCGGGATGGGTCTGGGTTAGCTTTAAACATCGTCGCCGGAAGTTTCTTCTCTTCTGTCGATAGTTTACCGCCGTCATCCTTCCATGCCTCAATACCGCCGTCCAGAACACGAACATTGGGCGCGCCAAGATAATCCAGCATCCAAAAAGCGAGGTAGGCTATCTCTCGCCCCTCGCCGTAAAACACCAGTTCTTTCGAGCCATCGATGCCGTTACTGCCCAGAATTTCCTCTACTTTAGAAACCGGTTTAAGAATTGCATTTGACTTTGATTGAAGAGTGTTCACATCGACATTGATCGCACCGGGAACATGGCCTTCTTTATAAGCATCCGCCTTGCGCACGTCGACGATGATAATATCTGAACTATTTAAGTTCTTTTTCAAGTCGGCTACACTCACCGCCAATGGATGCGCCGATGCGCCGACGGCTATACTTGCCCACGCTATAGATAAACATACCGTTAGAAGGACAAATAGCCAGAGCAGTTTTTTATTTGCCTGCCCTCTCGTACCCTTTGCATTACTCTCTACCACAAACTTTCCCCCACTTTCAGCTTTCATCGGATCAACCCCTTTTTATCCAAATGCCCTACAAAAACCCTTATTATGGCCAAATGCTACCCCCTTTCTTATGGAATATTAGTTCTTATGTCATTGCGAGCCGTAAGACGAAGCAATCTTTAGGAGATTGCCACGTCGCTATCGCAATGACACGGAGCCGGCAAAGCCTTGAACGACTCAAATTGCAACCAATCCATATAATTCATATGGTTTTACTAGGATTGCTTTAAACAAAATTACCAAATCGGTTGTTATTTTGTCAAGCCAATAAACTGCTTTTTTGAGGTTGTTCTTTTGCCAAGCCAATAAACTGCTTTTTTAATAAACATCTAACGCATGCTATTCGGAATAGCCTGAGGAAAAAAAGGGGGGCCGTGCCAGGAAGCACGGTAAGTTACTATTCTACTGTCACGCTTTTTGCCAGGTTCCTCGGCTGGTCTACATTGCAGCCTCTGATCTTCGCGATATAGTAGGCGAGAAGCTGTAAGGGGATAACCGCAGGGATTGCCACGAGAAGCTCAGATGTCCTTGGCACGTAGAAGATATAAT
>CADDZQ010000096.1 GCA_902812505.1 archaeon | reverse complement strand
GCCCCTGCCAGAGCTGGCCCAGGTGGGTGTAGACGTAGCTAGCGCTGTAGCCCGCTCCCGTGATGCTGTTGGCGAGCGTGCCACTGCCACAGGTGCCGTTACCCGCTGCCGGTTGCGTCCCCCCGTTGCCTGCCCACACCAGTTCGTTCTGCTCAGTATAGCAGAAATTTTCCACCTCGCTGCCACCGGAACCGGAGACGCCACTCACGGCTGCCTGATTGGTGGCCTGGCTGAGCACGTTGCCCACCGCTTTCACGTGTTGGTTTTAACGATAGGCGAACCTATAATGCTGGTTCTTTTATTGTTCATTTTCCATTACGATGCCTGCGTAGAGCAATGAACTGAGAGTCTTCCTCAATTGCTGCGATGGAAGCTAAAACATGTTGCCAATCATTAGGTGTCCTGGCGCTAGCAGTTCGTAAAGCATCTTCTAATCTGCTACTTTGTTGTTGTTGAGATTTTTGTAAATCTACGAGATCTTGCGCAAACCGAGGGTCACTCCAATAGTAGGTAGCTCTCTCTACACGCTCGGCCATGGCTTGTGTAAGAGCTTGATGAAAGGCCGCGATCTCGGTGAGAAAATCAGTAATGGCGAAGGATCGTTCTCCTATTTGCGCTTCCCAAGCCGGTACACCGTGGAGAAAACGATCACGATTATCCCAACCTAGATGGATAGCAGCGCCATCATTCCACAACCAGATACATGGTCCAGCTACCAAGTAGCTCGTATCTAAGCGACGTTGATACCACCAATCTCCGGCTGAGCGATATACTCCCACCTCTTCTTCGTCATAGTCATCTGTATCGTCTTCAGCTATGTCGGAGTAGCGAGACGCATTCCAGGTATCACTATCTTTTAACCAATCATTCCAATCGGCGAGAGAGGACAACCTTTCGGCAAGTTGGGCAGGGATGGGTTCTAAAACGACAGGTAAAATATCAAGTATATCGGACAAAAGACGATCTACATAATAATCGACATAACGTCCGTTGACCAAACGAGGTGGCTTTAACTGGTTAAAAGCTGCTTGTGTATAGCAGAATAACTGATCCTTTCCAACGTCTATCCAATACCATCCATCAGTCAGTTCATACCAGGAAAGCGGATGGAATTCTTCTGGATGTTCTCGGCGCAGAACTTCGGAAATGACTTCGGAAAAAGGAAAGAGACGAAAATTAAAGAGCATCTTATCCTACACCCTTTCTAGCATTATCTTCTGGGCTTTTTGCTTGCTTATGAGCTACTGCTCACTTCAATGAGCTAAATAGGATCAAGACCCAGCAGAATTTCGGTAAACTACCTTATTTTACAAACACCTTCTCCGTAAGACAAGGGACATCTAACTATCATGATAGAACAGATGCCCCTTTCACATCGCCTTTCTTGGAGAGATTTAACAATGGAAATCGGTGGTCGTTTTCACTGCTCCCTCGAATATGTTAAAATCGACGCGCGCAAGCAAAGCGTGATCATTACCGAGTTCAATTGTTATAGTTTCTCAAAAAGAGGCTATTTATATGTGTACTTGCCTTTCAGCCATTGCTTTGGCGCACCAAATTGATTTACCAAAGTCGTAATGGTTGCCTTACTCATGCGCCGAAGCTCTGTATTCAAGTCTGAGGGATTTACCTTAAAGCCATGGTATTGTCTTACAATATTGCCATTGGCCTCTTGATATTGACGAGTAAACTTGAATATATACAGTGCTTGGTTGTAATAAGAAACAAGCTGTAGTGAATTTGCGGTAGTGGGAATTGCACTATTAAGGACTCGTTGGGCTTCAGCACCTGTCAAATCCATTGTTGATTTCCCACTACTTGCACCTCCTTGCGAATTTGGTTGATGATAAGAACCAATATATTCCCTAGTAATAGTACAGTTCGATCCACAACGAGCGCCTGCACCATTCGTGTTAGTAGCCGGTGTTGGGCTGGGGTGGTTGTTTACTGTTGGCTTGGATGGCTGGGGCGACGCTGGCTGCTGATTCTGCGATGACGCAGAAGGAAGAGGTGAATCAGAAGGGATCGATAGTAATGTCACAACGAGCAGTGCTGGCACTACTATTGGAGCAACTAGCTCAATAATAGCAGCCGTAGTTATGGATGCCGCTACTTCTGCTTCAGGGTCAGGTACCCAATTGCTCCAAGCCTGTTCAGCAGTGGTATAAATGTCATTCACAGCTTGATCAAGCTGACTGCTTCCTGACTCGATGCCTGACCAGAAATCATGTCCTGACGGATCTGTCAGCGTCTCCGGGTTGTTGCCCACGTAGGCATACGGGTCAAAGCCTTGCAGGTTGCTCTGCACCGTGTCCACCGACAAGAACAGGCCCACCACCGGGTCATAATAGCGGGCTACATAATAATCC
>CADDZQ010000095.1 GCA_902812505.1 archaeon | reverse complement strand
CAATAATTATGAACGACCGCCCTTTTGCTCGTTTTGTTTAAATTCCACAATGGTTCGATGGTTACTATGAAAACCAATATCAATATTGTAAAGGCCAAGAGGTTTAAATTCCACAATGGTTCGATGGTTACCTGGAGCAACTGGGCTCCTAATTATACCACACAGTCGTTTAAATTCCACAATGGTTCGATGGTTACATTGGCAGAAGGTTGATTGGGACAATTTTTCTATCTAGTTTAAATTCCACAATGGTTCGATGGTTACTGGGAAATACCTTTTGAATGAAAGAAAGCGTACCGCGTTTAAATTCCACAATGGTTCGATGGTTACACCGAAAAAAATCAATACTATAAAGGGTTTCAGCACTCAAAGATAAGAAAAATTCAGTCGTTGAGGAAAATGCTAAAAATGCTCATCTGCGACTAGAGAATATTGCTAATATCGGATTTCTCTCTACCTATACACTCCCTCTCTTTCCATTTGTCGAGCATCTTATATATAAGAATGGAATCTTTGTTACTATCTATAATAGACTTCAATTCAGCCTTTAATGCTTCAAATTGGCTATCAGATAGCTCCCCCTCAAACACAGAATTCTGCACCCAGTTTAAATACCTTCTCATAATTTTTAACACTTGAGTAACACGCTTTTCTTCTATATCATAAGTAATAATGTAGTAAAAAGGTCCTTTCATATTACCACCACATTCTAAACGAATTATACTCTTTTATTCCTAAAACATGTTTGCTCAATTTATAACACTCCAGTCGAATGAGTTGACTATAACTCACATTCCTTTTTAGCTGTGGGTGTCTTACAGTAGTCTGAAGCTTTTCGTCAAATGCTTGAACAAATATTCTCCTCCCCTTTTCATTTAGGTAAGCGTAATTAAGCTTATCATCAAAATGCTCTTTCTGTATCCTTTTATGGTTAATTAAAGTGAAAATAAGCCGATCGGATAATAGAGGCTTAAATATCTCGGCCAGGTCGAGAGAAAGAGTGAATCTTCTTGTACCAGGCTCATGCAGGTACCCAATCGTAGGATTTAACTGAGTGTGATATAATTCTGAAATAATTATCGAATAGACGAGTGAGTTACCAAAAGAAATTAGAGCGTTAATTGGATTCGAGGGAGGCTTTTTTTCACGCAAAGTAAATTGAAAAACATCATCATTTGTTGTAAAAATGGTATTCCATGCATTATAATATACCTCATGAATCTTTCCTTCAATACCAAGTAGCTCTGCAATGGTATTTGCATCCTGAACATCATTTGATAAATTCTCAATAATTTCTATCTGACTAGAAATTTCCCTAGACCTATTTTGATAATAATGCAGATTTTTTAATATACCATGAAATGCACCTTTTAGTATTTCTTTCGCAATTATCAATCTTTTTTCATAATCCATATAATGAATTACCTGTGCTATGACTAGAGAACCGCTTACATTAGTTTCTCTGGGATAAAAAGAGCCTGCGTAGTTATCATAATAATTGAACACATGGCCAATTACACCATTTTGAGCCATAAAATTCAATACGCGTGTGTTTAAATCTATTTCACCAAATAAATAAATATCATCTATCGCCTCAATAGGCATTACTCTACGTTGCTCTGCTTCATCAGCAGAAAATTCAAATATTATAGTATTATCCTTTCTTTTTAATCTACCATTTTTGAATATATAAAAGTTCTTTTTCATATCCAACAAAAATTAAAATAACTACATTTTTTACAGGCAGGAATCTTACGTGCAACAGGTGGATTAGACTGAGTAATAAGATGTTCTATTTGTTTTAATATGTACTCTATCTGGAAAATATCTTCATCGGTTAGAAATACTTCTTTTTTCTGATGTAATTTGGGATAATCAATCTCCCCAGAATATCCTTTAACTCCTTTCTGATTTAAATAATACAGATAATACTTCAACTGCCAAATATGGGCTTCTTCTAAGCTATCTGATTTTTTAACCTCATGTACAATTTTATTATATGTATCTATCCAGTCAATAACAATTGTTTGGTCTATTTCAATCTCTTTTTTTTGCCGACTATAACTGAGCTGAGCGATGAGCTTCCCCATTGCCACATCATCAGAGTTTTGCTCCATTCCAAGCTGATGAGCAAATAACCAGCACTTGGTAGGGCATACTACAAAGTAATTCACCAGCGTTCCGGTAAAGCGAACTTTATTTGATAATGATAATTCTGAATTCATTTTGGATTTTAGAAGATATTATTCTCTACGTTTCTTGTGTTATTCGTGCATTCTATATCTTTATCTTTAGCTTGCTTTTCATTATTTTTCTTCTTATTCTCAACTACATAAATCCCAGATAGCCATTTTTTTAATCGATTATCCCATTTAGTATCCAGATCATCTAACCTGTTACTGACCATGTAGTAAGCAAGATTGTCTTCAGTGAGCTTATTGTTTACTTTATAAAAGGGATAATGGATAAC
>CADDZQ010000094.1 GCA_902812505.1 archaeon | reverse complement strand
GCGAGATAGTGAACCATAAAAAGTTTGGAAAGCCTATTATCTCTGAATACATTCTAGACGAGTTATTAACAGTTGCAGGCAACAAGAAACCTTTTAGCCACGTAAAGAATGCGATAGATTTTATTTGACACAGCATTAAACAGGGTCGCTCGCTACTCGCTGAGCTCTTTCAAGTCTTTATGTTCTCTTAGTAATATCTCCATGATTGCATTTCGACCGTAATATCCTAATCTTGCGTTCAAGAGGATGATCTGAGTGTTTAACGAATTCACTTTTGATTATCGAAATACTATTTAATTTATATAAACTAATGCTGAAATAGAGAGACGTACTTTCGCCCGCTGGTTAAGCCCGCAAAAGAAGTTTGAGTACGCCCTAGATAAATGGGAGTGTAGGTTTTCCTTAAATATATATTAGAGAAGTTCTCCCAACAAGAATGGGACAGCTCTTGCAAGGTAAAGTGTATACAACATAAACCTACCGTAAACCCCTCCCTTGCAAATACTCCTCCTCTTCCTCTTAACCGAAAGGAAGAAGGAGTATGGGGTGTCCCTCAACACTTTTAGGCTCTTACCATAACGATAATACTTCCCCACCAATCCCCTCAAAGCGAAATCGCCGTAGTGGTAAATCAACTCGTCTCTTATTACAAAAACGTCGTTAGAGACCTTAGATGCCTCATAATAAATCAACTCGTGATCCGGGAAAACCACATGGCTGAACTTCCCACCTAAATTACCCCTCAGTTTCTCTAATGCACTTGTTAGCAACCCCCTCTTGAACAGCCTAGGCAGGGCAAAGCCCTTAATCGCCTCTGAGGAGTTACAGTCCATTATGTTCTCTTTGTCTAGTTGCGCAGCCTCAACCCAGAAGCAGCTACCCAACTCTCTCTCGCCAATTATAACCATATCGTGGAGGTTCTTAGAGAGTAGCTCAAGAGCATCCTTCCTCAGAGGCCTAGTCTCGTCGAGCAAAACAGCGTAATCGCCCCTACTTTCATTATTTGCCAGATAACGGGCTTCAAGAAGCTTAACGTCTCGTCTAAGCTCATTGAAACCGTACTCATGAATGAGGTCAGAAATAAATCCCCCTCCAGAGTTAACTACAACTACCTCATAATCTTGAAAAGTTTGCCCTCTTATAGACTCCAAGACCTCTCTTAAGTACTCACCGTGGAGTGTTGGGATTTGAATCGAAAACACATGAGAAAGATAGCAATCTAAATAAAGAGCTTTACCCATTAAGCGCTCTCCCTAGATGCTATGAAGACATTAAAGGAAGCGCCGAACTCAAGGAACGACTAATTGGTAAGCATTTTTTCGCTTCCTTCAAGTATCTCTCTTACCCCATCTACTCACTGCACAATGCCACATACCGTAAACTTTACCCCATGAAAACAACATACGTGAAGTGAGTACCACGCGTCCCAGATATATAATACCCAGTCCCCAAATCATTGGAAGAGCTTACTTGAAGCTGAGGCTAGCCAGTGGGTAAGTATACCACCTACCCTCCTCCAAGCATCCTGATATTCCTCAAGGTTGAACCTCCCAGCCAAAGCCATTGTTAACTACACAGCTACATTATAAGCTTCCTCAGAAGATACTGGGTCGCTCCTTTCTAGGTACACCCCGCATTCTCCCATATTCTCAGCCAGTTCAAGCCCAAGCTTTACCCCCCCTTCAGGGTAACTCCTACCTATCAACACGGCTTCAACATTAATACCCATATCTTCAGCCAAGCTAATTGCTCCTCCATATGTGAAGCTAGCTAAAAAATAATAGACATTCGCTTTATACCAAAAACGTTTCCATTCAACGGATGCAGGTAGATCACTATGAAAATTGAAAGTACAATACCTAATCAAACCGCGGAAACAGAGCTATTTTTAAATGACAATTATAGGAGCGAGTTTTCAGACACACAATTTACCACTAACAAGGAGATTAAAGTACTCCTAAAAAACTCTCACGACCACTTTCCTACAGTCATTAAAGATCAATCAGTTTTACGCAAAGTTTCTGAATTGCTAAATGAGTTTGACCCCAACATCTTCTACGTTCACTTATCTATTAATAACGAGCTAAGAGTATCATTTAACGACAAGAACGACCCTTCAATTAACGACTCAGGTTAAGGCTATAAAAGTTTATTAGATTTTATATTGGCTTACGCCGCTTACCAGCCCAAGATAACCTTAATCGACGACATGTAGGCTTTCTCATTACACCCTGAATTACCTAAAAAGTTCTACGACTTCTTGTTGAAACTGGCTGTAGACTTGATACTGATCACTACACAAAATAGTGGCTGTATGGTTAGCTCTAACTTACCGTAGTGTTACCCGTAGAATTCCTTTATTAGGTCTTTAGCAACACATAAATGGAAGTGTTTATATTCATAAACGCTGTTTCGAAAATGTGGAGTTCATTCCGCCTAAACGATTACTTGAATTAATAAGACAATACAGTACGGCTTTCGAGAACTGGCATTCAGTAATGCTCAATATTTATCTTCACAAAGAGAGAATAAAGTGTAAACTAAGAAATGGGCAACTACT
>CADDZQ010000093.1 GCA_902812505.1 archaeon | reverse complement strand
GGTACCAGATCACCGCGGTGAACACCACGAGTATGATGAGGAAGACCGCGAATATCAACCCGCCGATAACCCTCTCACTAACCATAACTACCCAAAGCGAAATACACCCACACACTAAAAAGCTTTTTTAAACAATCTTGACTCTTAACGGGAATTTAAGTGATGAAGGTTAAGTAGGAAACCATAATATCTTGATGTTTAGTGTTCTCAACTTGTTTAAAAGTGATTTCTTAGAAAAGTTGTGTAAATGCTCTTAGCTAATTTTATTGAGAGCACCGCGCTTACAGGGGCGTGCTGTATATTTGGATTCCAAGTGGCTGCGTTATCTTGGGGTGACTTGTAAATGGATGATGACTCTGTCGCTGAGGACTTGGAGTTTCTCCACGAATGGTTTGATGGGGTAGTAAAATCCGTTTTCAGTGTTTTTGGTCCAGCGTCTAAAGATGTGGTTAGCAAATTGGAGGGTTTGATTGGTCATAGATGCGGCTGGCTTGACAAGCCCCAACAGCTGAGGGTTGCCATGCGGGACAGGTATGGGTTGGTTGGTGATGTGCTTGTCACCGTCCTCTACGAGGAGGCTGTAAAACAATCTTATAAGCTGGGTAAGAGTGAAAGGCATACCCTGCTGAGGCTTATCGGCGCAAGAGTGGATGCATATCGACACACTCGACAGGATGAGGTGGCCTAGATGAGCATAGACTTGCAGACGTGTAACTACTGTGGGTCGCGTAAACTCCTCGTGAGCCGAGATGGCTTCCTCACCTGCGGGGAGTGCGGCGTAGTGTTTGAAGAGATGACTTCTCCGCATCCAAGCTACGCTAATATAAACCAATCCTATATATTAGCACAGCTAAACTCAAGGCTTAACAATAGTTCAAATGTGGTTCAAGAATGCCTAAGAGTTTATGATTACATAACGAGTAGGGGATTTACTGATCCAGCCTACTGCGTTGTCCCTTTAACATTCATCTTATCATTGAAGCCAGCCGAAGCCGCAGTGGTGCTAGGGATGCCAGAGCCACTAGCAATTTACGCTGTGACATCCTTCTTGGACGGTCTGCCCCTGAAGATGCCATACGGTCCCAAAGCCTTCATGCCCCTGAGAAAAATGGTTCTACCAAGAGAGGTCGACACTATCAAGCTGAGGTTACACAGTGACGGGGTGATGTACGTTGACTTTAATGGACGAGTCCCGCTAAAACCCCTCTACGCTGGAAAGCTAGCTCTAAACAACGCTATGCTCAAACGCACAATAACTGAGCTAATCGCAGTGAGGACTAGAAGTGGAACAGTACTCTGCGCCAATGTGGGCTGCGTGCCCAAACAATTACCCATTAAAAAAAGATTCCTAGATGTCTTAAAAGCTAGAGGCTAATGATTTCGGCAACACCAACCACTACAAGGAATAGTCGTCGGCTTGTCTTCTCAACCTGTCGAGAAAGGCGTTAGTCGGCGCCTCACCCAGGAGGCTCACCAATACTTGACCAACTTCTTTTAACGTGTACTGCGGTTGTTCACCAATCAGAATATCGAGATTCTTCATAACGGTCTTCGAAATGCTTGGACCAAATAGTCTAACCAGCAATTCGGTTAGACGTGTTCTATCCACCCCCTCCCCGGCTTGATTGTTGACTACCCAGTAAAACTTCTTCTCCTTACCATTTCCCTCAGCGGAGATCACATGTGTGCGGCTAGTGTTCGCTCTTTTAATTTGAGAGGTTCCCAATTTGGTTATTATTCCATATAGGTTGTACACCGCTTGCTTAATCTTGGCTGGATCGCCTGAGCCGAGCACCACACCCGCACCGTTTCTGAAAAGCCTGATTGTGCAACCAGTTTGTGGATCACGCCAAGTCACAGCTGGAAACCTGGACCTATCAAGCTTGGAGCCGGGAGTACTCTGAGCGAAGAGCGCTATGTCCACGGGTCGCCTAATACGGAACTGGGCTACGCTGTTAACGACCCTTAGCCCAACATCCTCACGGGGTTGGTAGCCCAAACTTTTTAGGTCAGAGGCAACATCACCCAATATCCGCATAATAATCTCGTTATTATCCTCACCAGTGATAATGATGGAACCATTCGAAAAGAGTAGCACGGTGCCCGATGCCTTACGTTGCCCCCCACCCTTGTAAACAAGTCCAGGGAAATTCTCCCTCACAGAATACTTATCAGGTAATTCAGACCTAAGCCTATTCAGATCTACCCTGCATCCAAAATCAGCTCTACAAACCTTATTCCTAAGCCTAATCTCAACGTCAGAGTACAAAGCCATGCACAATATAAGCAAACCAACTTTTTAACCATAACTCAGACAATAATTAAAGCATCTAGGTGATGGTTTTTTATGGTTGATGCTCAAATATTATGAATGTTTATCAGAGCATTCTAATCAAATCAACAGTCTGGTTTAAAGGATGTAGACTTGTGTGTAGCATCCGTTTAAAAGTATGGTTTGGGAATGCTTGGGTGAAAAACCCTGTACACAAACAGAGGTAAAAGACGTAAAAAGGGTTTAGCCGGTCTGGACACAGCCATCATCCTAATAGCCTTCATCATAACGGCTTCAGTGCTGGCGTACGTCGCGGTG
>CADDZQ010000092.1 GCA_902812505.1 archaeon | reverse complement strand
TTTTAGCCCACATCCTCCTAGCAGCCCTGAACTTGGCTATCTCCTCGAAGAAGTCTATATGGGAGTCGAAGAAAAAGGATATCCTCGGTGCAAAACTGTCCACGTTGAGCCCACGCTTGACGGCTTGGTCGACATAGGTTATAGCGTCAGCTAGAGTGAACGCGAGCTCCTGAACGGCGTCGGCCCCCGCCTCCCTAATGTGGTAGCCGCTCACACTTATAAAGTTGTATTTCGGCATATACTTGCTGCAGTATTCGAAGGTGTCAACAACTAAGCGCACACTGGGTTCAGGTGGAAATATGAACTCTTTTTGGGCGATGTACTCTTTGAGTATATCGTTCTGTATTGTTCCCATAAGCTTGTCCTGAGAGACCCCTTGCCTTTCCGCGGCCACAATGTATAGGGCTAGAAGAATTATGGCTGGACCATTAATGGTCATGGACACACTCACCTTGTCTAGGGGTATGCCGGAGAAGAGCTCCTCCATATCCACGATTGAGCTCACTGATACTCCCTCTCTACCCACCTCCCCCTTTGAGAGGGGGTTGTCTGGGTCGTAGCCCATCAGTGTGGGCATATCGAACGCCACGCTAAGCCCCGCCTCACCGTGAGCCAGAAGATACTTGAAACGCCTGTTAGTGTCGCCCGGCGTCCCAAACCCCGAAAACTGCCTAATAGTCCATATTTTACCCCGATACATGTCCCTGTGTATGCCTCGGGTGTAGGGGTATACACCTGGGTTGCCGAGCTTAGAAGTGTACTCAAGCCGATCTGTGTCGGCGGGCGTGTAAAACTCTTTTAGGCTGATACCTGAGAGGGTGGTTTTTTCAGCGTTTCTCGCAAGCTGGTTTACATCTTCGCTTCGAAGGTCGATGTTTTCGTGAAGCTTTTTATCTGTACTCATCAATCGCCATCATCAAATAATACTGTAAGCCAGTATAATAATTCTATTGTAGCTTTGATGTTGCTTGTGTTATCCACTCCGCCCCGTTCTAGGTATGCATAACCGTTAAGTGTGTGTTTGGTGTGCTCAGGTTTGCTATGGAGAAATTCCAGGTGCTCGTTGTAGGCGGGGGGCCAGCTGGTAGTGCTGCTGCGTACGCGGCGGCTAAGGCGGGTGTCCAAGTGCTTCTCCTTGAGCGTGGGCATGAAGTAGGCTCGAAGACTGTCTCTGGTGGACTTCTCTATACACACGTATTAAGAGGCCTTTACGGAGATTTCTGGACTGAAGAGGACCCCCCATTTGAGAGGTGGATATCGAGGTACGTGCTCGGCTTCTTAGGGGACTCATCTGCTACACTCATAGACCACTATGACACCTCGTTCGGTGAGCCACCGTACAACAGCGTATCAGTGCTGCGTAATAAGCTCGATAAGTGGCTAGCTCAAAAGGCTCAGGAGGCGGGTGCTATGATTGTCACGGGGACAAGGGTTGATGAATTATTGGAGGAAAATGGTAGGGTCAAGGGTATCGTATCTGGGGGCGATCAGATTGAGGCTGATGTTACCGTGGTTTGTGACGGGATTAACTCGTTGCTCACCAAAAAGAGGGGTTTCAGAAGCGAGTGGGCGGGTTCAACGCTTGGTATAGGGGTAAAACAGGTGATTGAGTTGCCAACGGGAAAGCTCGAGGAGAGGTTCTTGCTAAGTGGGCTTGAGGGTGTTGAGTACACGTTTCTCGGTCGCCCGAAGGGTGTTGAGGGTGGAGCATTCCTATATACAAATAAGGAGAGCCTCTCGCTTGGTGTGATCCTTAACATGCAGAGTGCGGTGGAGAACAACTTGGATATCTCGATGGTGACGGAGGACTTCAAGTCTCATCCATTCATAGAAAAACTGATTGCGGAAGGCACATTAGTGGAGTACAGCGCTTGCTTGGTTGCAGAAGGGGGCTTGGATATGGTTCCAAGATTATTCGGCGACGGCTTTCTAGTGGCTGGTTCGGCGGCTGGATTCGTTTTGAATAACGGCTTCAATCTAAGGGGCATGGATTTCGCCGTAGGTTCGGGTAGAATCGCGGGTGAGGTCGCCGCTAAGGCGGTTAAAACAGGGGATACTTCTAGCAGGGCGCTTGGAGAGTATACCCACTTGCTCGAGAACAGCTTCGTGTTAAAACACCTTAGAAGATACAAGAATTATCCAAAGTTCTTTGCAAACAGGAGACTATACGACGCTTACCCCGAGGTGATAAATAGTTTCCTACATGAAATGTACTCAGTGGATGGTGGGGATAGGGGCCATCTGCTCAGCGTTCTAAGAAGGAATCTGGAAGGAAAAGCGTCGCTCTATAGTTTAATAAAGGATGCCTGGGACGCCGCGAGAAACCTATAGTAGTCAACTCAATCGTATCATTGTGTTCACAACTTGATGGGTTGCATCCATCAATTATAGACTAGGTTTGCATCTGTTACACGGCCAGCGCTAAGGAGGAATTTTGATCCACGGTTTACGGCGGGGAGAGTGTCGGATTAAGATAACATCCTTATCAACTGGGGATGAGATGGCGATTTCTCCCCGCAAGGTTTAAAGTATCGTCGTAGAAGTATAAGACTAGCCCCGTCGTCTAGCGGCCAAGGATCGGGGACTCTGGATCCCCTGACGCCGGTTCGAATCCGGCCGGGGCTATCCCAAGTTTTTGTG
>CADDZQ010000091.1 GCA_902812505.1 archaeon | reverse complement strand
TCCACAAAACACAGGTCACACGTCTGTATAGCGCCAAGCGAGGGATTATAGCACACGTGGGGAACATACACGCCGATCCTCTCTAATGAAACAAGTAGGGGGGCGCCGTCTGGAACATCAATACTACCCCCGTTCACCCTAATATTCAAAGAGCTCACCGCACCCTAATCCCCCACAAAACCATATAAATATTTCGCCGACTACTACATCATCGTATTAAGTTGTAATAATTAACATAAATAAATTTTTAAAATACCAAAGACTATTTATAAATTATATAGCAGTATAGTTTACACTGAAAACTTAAAATAGGTTCGGTATAGGGCATAGGCTGGGAAATGGACTCGTGGTCACTGTCAGCTATATGATTCTTTCTGGTGAACTATAGACATTGAATTTGTTCTCCCTGAGGAATCCCACCAGTGTTACCCCGTATTTCTCGGCTAGCTCCACCGCCAGGCTGCTCGGCGCCCCAACAGCCGCAAGCATGGGTATCCCCGCGAGCACGGCTTTCTGGACGAGTTCGAAGCCAGCTCTCCCACTGACTAACACAATCTTATTAGAGGCGGGAAGTCTGCCTTCGAGTAACAGGTGACCTACAAGCTTGTCCATGGCGTTGTGTCTTCCTACATCCTCTCTCACATAGAGGAGTGAACCGTCCACGTCTATGAGCGCACTAGCATGGAGACCGCCAGTCCTAGTGAAAAACCGTTGCGCGCCTCTTAGCTTCGATGGGAGAGAGGCAAGCACCTCGCGTCCAATCACGAAGTCGCCCACAGGTCTTACGGCGCATAGTTTCTGAACATACTCCAAAGACGCTACCCCGCACACCCCACACGCAGACGAGGTGAACACCAGCCTACTCAGGGATTCAGCGTCGACCGCAACATTCGGATCGAGCTGAACGTTCACTATGTTGAATCTCTGCGGCTCATTCGGGTCGGTGCAGTAGGAGACGCTGGCCACATCCCGCGCGGAGCGGATAACGCCCTCCGAGTGGAGGAAGCCAACCGCCAACTCGAAGTCATATCCCGGCGTCCTCATCGTGACGGTCACCCTGCTTGCAAACAACCGCCCCGAATCCCAGTGCACAACCCTTATTTCAAGGGGCTCCTCCGTGACAACGTAGTCAACCTTCTCCGTTACGTCGCCACCAACACGATACTCCTGGACCCCTAAGGCTACAGTGGGCTCAGATACATTAAACAGTAATTCATCATGCCAACTCAACACTCAAACACTCCACCTGTGAGGCGTGTCATAACCTAAAACGCCACACTCTAAACCTAATTCTCCCTATAGCACCATAATAAACCTATTCAACTTTGACTTAATTAGAACAATAGTTCTTCATATCATTTTCATAGTCAATAAAAAACGTACTAGTTTTTGGTGTCTGCCTAATGTTAGCTTTCCATAAGAGAATCCTTAAATATTTGAGAAACCTATGTGAACCATGTCTGGCCCACTTCCACCTGTGGCGGTTGGATTATTTGGGCTTGGCACAGGCTACTTTGTTTGGGGTGGATCAGCGCTAGCAGGATACCCGAAGACTAAGAGCCCGGAGTTTGAGAAGGCGATGGGACAGTGGGGCATATGGATGCCCGGTTTCTGCCAGTTCTTCACAGGCGTGTACCTCTTCCTCGGCCTCACCATATTCAACGCCTTCCAAGCATCGCCGGTCCTATATATGGCTGCGCTGGCATTCACGGTGTACGGTATACATTGGTTCTCTATGGGTTGGAGAAGATATGTAGGCGCGGACCCAACACCCGACGGATTCATGGCTATAGCCTTCCTCTGGGTGAGCATACTCGGAGCGTTCGTATTCTTCGCCGCAGGAGACATACCAGTGGCGGTGGTATTCGTACTTCTCTCATTTATCTACGCCTCAGAAATACCAGCGAGATTAAAAAATCCGAGCTACTCTAAGTTGGTGGCTATTTTTCAGGTGATAAACGGGGTATGGCTAATGTATCTAACGTTCGCCTTCACTACGGATTTCGCGTTGGGCTATCATCTACCTGTATAGGCCAAGCCAAAACCCATACTTTTTACGTCGGCAATAACGCCGCTGATATAGCATTATATATATTGTTAAAAGTTCTAAATAAACATGGGTAGAAAGGAATCTAAACGGCAAGTCACGCCTAATCAGCGGTGTATATGAAATATCAAGTTTCACACCTACAAAGAGGTGTTACCGCGAACCCACAGGGGTTGGGGAAAGTTTAATCGTTGGGTAATGTGTATATCAATAGTTGTGAGGCTAGATCAGAAGAGGTACCTTAAGCTTACCCCTATGGCTTCGGCGCTCGAAACCCGCCTTGGGGAGGTGGAGTCCCCCAAGGTTGAGGTTATCCCAACGACTGAATCACTCGACCGCTTTAGTGCTGAGGACTATGCGGCTAAGTGGGACGTTCCACGCTTCGACGTGGCCGCGATGGACGGATACGCGGTCCGTGCAGTAGACCTACTAGATAAGAGCTCAGCTAAACTGTTCAACGTTAGAGGTAGGTTATCCCATAACAGCGCAGATACAGAGTCTCTTGGAAAAGGCGATGCGTATTACGTGGCCACCGGATCACCTCTCCCGCCGGGGGCTGATACCGTGGTCAGAGTTGAGGAAACCAGGTTCGTGGACGATTATAAGGTTTCAATAGGCGTAAAGCTGGAGAGGGGTAAAAACGTGAGCCAGCGTGGGGAGGACCTCCGTAGGGG
>CADDZQ010000090.1 GCA_902812505.1 archaeon | reverse complement strand
TCCTTCTCTATCCAGTACCTCTCAGTGAACCTCTTAGCAGTCCCCCTCACAGTTTCCTCGATGAGTGAGAACTCTGACAACACACTCACCCACCCACATCCTTAAGAAGCCCCTTCAACACCCTTTCCCGTTTAATTGGCAACGAATTGATGCGTACACCCGTAGCATCATACACAGCGTTGGCTATGGCTGCGGCTATGGGTATTATACCGTTTTCAGCCACCCCCCGCGCACCGAACGGACCATACCTATCCTTCGTGGGTAGAAAGTCCACTTGGATTTCAGGCATCTCACCCACACTTGGAACCTCGTAGTCGCCGAAGCCGGCTGTTACCACGGATCCACGATCCAAGACGAGCTCCTCGTAGAGAGCGTGACCCAAGCCCTGCACTACTCCACCCACAATTTGCCCCCGGACGCCCAGCGGGTTTATTGGTTGACCAATATCGTGGACACTTACAACCCGCAACACCTTGACCTCCCCTGTCTCCGTGTCCACTTCGACGAGCGCGGCTTGAGCGGCGTTAACGTAGGCAGCCGAAATATTACCCTTGTTCTGGGAATCAAGCATCTCGGTTTTGGGGTCATAGTAAGCGTAGGCTATAAACACCTTCCCATTATTCTTGAAATGAGTACGGCGCACAAGCTTGTCCAAGGCTATTTCAACCTCTTTTGACCTAGACTTAACCACCCCACCTTCAATGTAGAGCTCAGATGTCTTCACATTCAGGGTTTTTGAAGCGGCTCTTAAAAGCTCCCGCTTCAGCTTCCTCGCCGCAAGTATGGCGGCGTTACCGCACACAAAGGTGCTCCTGCTTGCATGTGTAGCTGTATCCCAAGGCCTACCCTCCACATCACCTTTATATTCAACTCGGACCCAATCGACGGGTACACCCAGCTCGGTTGCCACTATCTGCGCCAAACTGTTCACGGTTCCCTGACCCATCTCGCTCATACCAATATAAAGGGTGACCGTGCCGAAGTCGTCAATCTTGATGAGAGCCCCCGCGCCATCAGTGCGGTAAACTCTTGCACCCCCACCTACATGGAAGAGCGCAGCGAAGCCTACCCCATACCTCTTACTGTCTTTGGGCTCGAGTGAGTGCGCCCCACGCCAATCTATGAGCTCGGCGCACCGACCTATTACGCTTCTAAGCCTAGCATCCTTAGCCTTCATGCCCTGCGGTGTTGTATAGTCCCCCTCATATGCGTTAATAAGCCGGAACTCCACGGGGTCAATACCCAGCTCGTGCGCCATAGAATCCATGTGTGACTCGAGCGCGAACGTCATCTGAGGGTTTCCCGCCCCCCGCATGTTTATGGTGTAAGGATTGTTTGTGTAAGCCGCCCTAGCCTTAAACTCAACCTCACCTACGCGATAGAGACCCGTGACAGTTGAACACTTAACCCTCGCATCAAACACACCCCACGACACGTAGGCACCAGCGTCGAGAGCAACCTCCGCCCTCCTCGCCATAAGCCTCCCATCCTTAGTGGTAGCGCTCTTAAGCCTAATCCTCGCAGGCTGCCTCGTCGGTGAGTATCGAAAATCATCTGTGCGCGTATAGAGTATCTTAACCGGCCGCCTAGTCCTGAGCGTCAGGGCGCAGGCGGCTACCTCGAACGGGTAGAGGTCCATACCCCTCCCGAAGTTGCCTCCAACGTATGGTTGAAACACTCTAACGCGTTGTGGGTTGAGTCGTAGAGCCTCCGCCAACTCACGCTTGAGTTGGAATGGTTCCTGAGTGTTCGAAACAAGCACTAGATTACCTGATGGGTCAAGGTAGGATATCGCCCCAAGTGTCCCCATGGGTGCGAACGCCACCCGTGGGACATCGTAGGTGTCCTCCCTAACGTAGGGTGCGCCTTCAAATACCCTATCAACTCCTCCACTTGAAAAGTCGAAGTTGAGCTTAACAAGGTTGGAGCCATTCTCCTCGTGGATGAGGGGTGCCTCGGGTCTAAGCGCCTCCTCGGGGTCGAATACGGGTGCAAGCGGTTCATAGCTCACCCTAACCTCGTCGAGTACGCGTAAAGCCTTATCCGCATCCGTGGCAGCAACAGCTAGAACTTCATCGAGCGTGGACCTCACCTTCGGATACTTGAGCACTGGCTGATCTCTGAGGGGTCCGATGTTGCCGAGCTCAACGTCCCTACCAGAGATAACCGCCTTTACAAAGTCATATTTGAGCAGAGAAGAATAGTCCAGCTCCCTTATAACGCCGTGTGGCACCTCACTTCGGAGGATAACACCGTAGAGCATACCCGGAAGCTCCATGTCAAAGATGTACTCAGCCCTCCCACTCACCTTTTCGAACCCATCAACTATGCGTGGAAGCGGTTTACCCACGTAGCCCATCTCAGAGGTGGCGCGCTTTTCAAGTAACTCCATTAGGCCCAAGTCGAGAAGCCGCCCGCTTTATAAAAACGTATCGAGTAGCGCACACCACCCAGTAAGTGGGCCAAGCAAGCAGCCAATTCAAGACCGCCAAACCCACGTCTATGACCTAAAAGTATTGCTGTATTTCTCGTATACGTAGTTCGCTGCAACTAGGTCGAGGTATCCGAAGCCCACAGACTTATACACCGTGATATCATCCTCCCCCCTGTGGACATTGTTCTTCCCCTTGATTACCTCAACCAGGTCTATCACTTTATCCTCGGATATTAGACCGGCTTTGAGCGCGTCGACTACGTCCCCCGCCTCCCTGAGCACAGCCTCCCTCTTATCAGCCACTAGGA
>CADDZQ010000089.1 GCA_902812505.1 archaeon | reverse complement strand
GATCCGTCCTTTGCACCAGGATGTACGGCAGTGGCTGACGGCTCCCTTTTTAAGCCCGGCTCTCTTAATGGGGAAAAATCCCCTGGTGGATCTTAATCAACTGCCCGTCGAGGAGCTTTTAAAGCACCTGGAAGAGGTGTCCGTTTCCCGAATGCCCCGGGGGATCCGGCACCAATCCGCAGCCGTGCTCACCGTAACCGTCTGCGCCGTTTTGTCCGGTGCAGTCAGTTACATAGACCTGGGCCGCTGGGCAGCCGGTCTGCCGCAGAGTACTTTAAGGCGTTTAGGCACTCAGCACAGCCCTCACAAAAGGCGCTTTGTACCCCCCAGCGAAGCAACCTTACGCCGGGTATTGCAGGCAGTTGATATGGCTTCCCTTTTTCAGGCCGTGACCGGGTGGCTTGCCTCCCAAGGGTTAAAGAGCGTGGCGCCGATTGCTGTAGAGCGTTTTCACTCCC
The DNA here is from genome assembly GCA_902812505.1 of archaeon. Classification (GTDB taxonomy): domain Archaea; phylum Thermoproteota; class Thermoprotei_A; order Marsarchaeales; family Marsarchaeaceae; genus ECH-B-1. The sequence continues at coordinate 2,348 of CADDZQ010000089.1, read as the reverse complement.
TTCGGGAGCGGACCCGCCGGTAGGGGGAGATGGCCCATGCTCAATGAACTAAGCGCCATCTTGCTGGCTTTCTCCCCGTGCTTTAGCCGCGTGGCTGCATTTCGGCAGTTCGTAGTGGTTGTTTTCGGCTTTTTGGTCCGTTTGGATTTTCGCGGGGTTACCTCCTTGATCCGCTGGCTTGCACTGGAGCCGGGCCAGTATGAAACGCTCCTGCACTTTTTTAAAGCTTCAAGTTGGCGGTTGGCGGAACTCCAGCGGTGCTGGGCAAACATTATTCAAAGATGGTGTCCCCTGGTTATGCTGAACGGGCATTTTTTAATGGTCGGAGACGGGATTAAAATCTCCAAAGAAGCCAAGAAAATGCCGGGAGTAAAAAAGCTCCACCAGGAATCGGAAAACTCGGGCAAAGCTCCCTTTATCTTCGGACACCACTTTGGAGTGGTGGGTCTTTTGGCCGGCACTGCGAAAAGCATGTTCTGCGTTCCGGCAATGGCCGAAATCCACGAGGGAGTAGATATGATCCGTGCTTTTCAAGGCAAACAGATCCCGGTGGTAAATGGTAAGCAAAGCATTACTATCGTTACCCTGATGCTTTCTTTAGCCGGCAGCCTGGCCCGGCATTTAGCCAAACCCTGCCTGTTAATCCTGGATGCCTATTATGCGGTAGGACCATCTTTTCTTTTGGCCAAGGAGTGTCTTGACGAAACCGGCCGGCGCCTGCTCCACGTGATTACCAGAGCCAAAGATGATGTGGTGGGCTACACCGGTCCTCCCCCCGCAACGGACAAACCGGGGAAGGGTCGCCCGCCCGTATGGGGAAAAAAAGTAAAGCTGCGGGAACAGTTTCATCAGCGGACCAATGAGTTCCAAACATTGACCCTGACACTCTACGGCAAAGAGGTTACCTTATCCTACCTATGTTTAGATTTACTCTGGAAGCCGGTCAAAGAAAAGGTCCGCTTTGTCCTGGTAAAAGACGGATCGGAACGTTTTATTCTGATGTGCTCCAATTTACAGTGGCTTCCCGGGGAGATTATCCAGGCCTACAGCTACCGCTTCAAGATAGAGGTCACTTTTAAAGGATTAAAACACCTCCTGGGCTCCTTTTTTTACCGTTTTTGGACCAAGGCCATGCCCAAGTTGAATAGAAAAACTTCTGTAGATTTAAGCTATGTCACCGATGCGGCGAAACAGCGCCTGATTGCCGAAACGGTCAACGCCATTGAAGGCTTTGTCAATTTCGGCTGTATCGCCTTTGGAATTCTTCAGATCTTGGCGCTGAACTATCCCATAACCATTTGGAGAAAGTATACTGGTTGGCTTCGCACCAAAAAAACTGTGGTTCCTTCTGAAGAGATAGTGCGTCTGGTCATCCAGGAAGATTTTTACCATAATTTCGACGATTTCAGGAATACCGCGATATTTCAAATAATCGGGGCGAAACAGCGCCGGCGCTTACACTTGTATGGCGAGGATGCTGCGTAGAAGATTAAAAACTTTTGACTCTTAAGTAATCAATGATTCTCCAAATATTGAATATCCATTTTCCGGCGGAAATATTGTAAGATTTTCAATGTCTGGCAACCCAGGGCGGCACAAAACAAAAGATTACCTGTGGCGCGCAGGGAATCGAAGCTGAAACCGGCCGCCCAGGTGAGAAAATAGGTCTTAAAGGTCAAAGGACGCATAAAAACGCTCCACTGCCAGATATCCATGATCGCTCCATAGAGATAGCCCCAAATGAAACAAACTGCGGTCAAGGTTTTATTCCCGGCCCGGGGAAACAAGGCTTTGACCAGTGCCCCGGAAACACCAACCATTCCCCAGCAAAGTATCTGCCAGGCCGTCCAGGAACCCTGTCCCATAAAAAAGTTGGAAATCAAAGGAGTCATGGCGCCGACAAACAAACCGGCCCGCATTCCAAATACAAAACCTGTTATTTCCACCAGGAACATGGTGGGCTGCAAAAAAAGCAAGTCAACCCCCGTTACCGCGCGACCGGCCGCACATAAAGCGGCCAGCGCGGCAATGACCGCTGCCTGCCGGGAGTTGAGCGCTCCTCTTTTCTCTATAACCAACATAAGTAATAACGCAGCAATGATGCCGATCAATGTTGTGTAAAGACCCAGGTTCTCTCCCATCACGACTTCTCTCCCATGTTTATGATCAAGCCGGTTTGTTTATCGGCAAAAAATGGCCGCACTTTGTCCTGAGCCTCTGCAAAAGTAAGCACCCCCTCGCAGATACCCCGGCACATTTTGCCCATCTGTGGCGCGTAAAAGATGGACTTACCCAATACGGCATGCTTTTCCCCCGCACTGACAATCCTTCCCGCAAACATCATCACC
>CADDZQ010000088.1 GCA_902812505.1 archaeon | reverse complement strand
GACGAGTTCCTAGCGAACAACTTTGAAAAAGTGTTCGGGGGACGCCTTAGGCTCTACGTAGACGATGAGGGACAAGTGGGCTGGAGATATCCCACACCTATAGGCCAGATAGACATGTTAGCCGTAGAGGTGGATACGGGCTCGTTCGTTGTCATCAAAGTCAAGCCGGGCTGGGCAACCGAGGAGGACCTAGGGAGGTTGCTCGCCGAGATGAAGTGGGTGGGTGAAAACATGCGTGGGGGCACAAGTGACGTTAAAGGGTGGATAATCTGCAAACACAAACAGCGCATACTGGACTTCACCGCTAAAACCTATAACGTTACAGTCAAGCGCTATAGATTCGGCTTCAAACTCGAAGACTAAAGAGAGAGAAGGGGCGCACGTACCCCCTCAACCCCCACCCTATGGATGACGGACCAAAGACTTGAGGTCCACATAACTATTACAGATAAATTGCTACGCTGTCATGCTCCACAGTCATTCCTTTATCCCCTAACACTCATCACGCTCCAAACCGTCACTGCAGGAGCACTCGGATTCCACAAATCCCATCCACCCATATTGAAACGCTTGTTGTGAGTTCACATCTCGCTGAGGACCCGCTCAGGTCTAGACCATTTTGCCAGGCTCCTACACCCCACACCAAAATTGACGCCGGCAACTGCTTTACACGTTTGGGTATCAACATCTTGTGGGGAGATCTAGGTGCAATCTAAAATTTTATAAACTTCTTTAAAGTCGCCTATAAATCACAACTTTGTGTTAATGCCACTATTTTGTCTAAGGCTGTTCGAGAAGCCAGTACCAGAGGGGTATGATTCGTACGCCTTCTTGCTGGGAGTAGTGATCCCAAGTTATTAGTGTGGGGCTCTTTGCACCCGTCTCATTCTTGGCCTTGTTTAGTGCTTTGAGCTCGCGTCCCGCACACCCTCCTCAGCGTAGGCGACTTGGATGAGCTCCTCTACGGTATAGTTTCTGGATATCACAAAATCAACCTCTCCTCCCTCACTTCTTCCGTATTCCTTCCAATAGTAGACCTCCTTTTCCCGCCTTTTGAGCTCAAGCATCACGGCGTTCTCCATTGAGCGGCCTACTGAGAACTCGTAGCCGAGCGCGGTGGGGTACCCGTGTCGACCACATAGAGCTTTTTCAAATTCATCTGTCTTCTTCTTTCACTCTTTGCAAATAACTCTAACGGAAAAACAAAGAAACACTCTACATTTGTGTTAAGTAGCTCTAGGACTTTTCCTTACCTAGCCTGAATCCCAGATTCCTTAAATAGTTGTATACGCGGTTAGCCGTGAAGTAGCCAGCGTAGTTCTGAACCACAAATTTTACAAGAAGCTCAGCGAGTATTGGCTGCGAGTTGGCGAAATCTCTGACAACAACCGAGTTAAAGTAGGCCATCAAAAGCCTGATTTTCTCCGGCTCATCCCTCCGAGAACAACGGCTGGGTACCCCCCGAAGCGTAGGTATTCACGTAGCATCGAGAGAACAAGACCTCTCTTCACATGGTTATAGAGGATGAGCTCGGGTCTATCAACCGCCACATCCTTGAAGTCTAGGTACTCTCTAAACGAAAAGGAGTAAACGGTGTAGTCGACGCTTCTTCCCCTTAACTCTTCGGCAACACCCTTTGAAGATAGCCTTGATGTTGAACCCGAAATATAGAATTTAGCATTCAGTCTCTTCCTGAACCATCTATCATAGTTTCGCACATTTTGTATTTCATCCAAAAAGAGGTAGATAGGCATAGTGGGATCGGGCCTCGAAAGCTCATAGAAGGCCTCAAGCATATTATCCAAGTTCTCTACGGATATCCGGGTGAGCCTAGGGTGCTCGAAGTCCACGTACAACGTATTCCCCTTCGTCACACCCCTCGCAAGTAACCTAGAAAGTGTGTGGTATTAGGAGATAGGTCTTCCCCGCCGTTGTCAGCAGTTTCATTGTATGGAGGTTCATATAGGTTTATGAAATATACCTGTGGATGTGTGAGCGGGTGTACGCCCTTAAGAGGCCCCAAACACAGGGAGGCTGTTCGAGGTGCTAAGGAGCTATTCACTCAAACATGAGTCGGGGGAGGAGCTCGAGCCTTTGCTTCTAGCTTACAGGGATGCTGTGAACAAAATACTTGTAGAGCTCTGGGGCGTCCTAGAGTGGGATAAGAAGGTAAAGGGTAAGAAGCAGTACAGGCTCCTACCCAAGTACAAGGTGGACATATACAGCAAGATGTACAAGAAAAAGCTCAGGGACCGCCTCCTTCAGGGTTGGCCTTTCGCCGCCCACTGGGTGGACTCCGCCATAAAAACAGCCTACTCCACACTCAAGTCGTGGAGGAAAAACTATATAAAGGGTGATAGAAAAAGGAGAAGACCGGTCGCAAGGAGGCTTTTTGCGAGGGCGAAGCAGACGCTCATCAAGCTAGATGGTGACAAGCTCAGGCTCACAGTTAAGCCGGGTGAATACGTGTACCTCGACCTCTCAAAGTGGTACTTCGAGCTACCAAGCGAGGTGTCCTCAGCCGGGCTTGGGGAGCCAGTAATCACGCCTGAGAAGATACACCTCCCAGTACACTATGAAGAGGCTACTCAGAGTGAGAAGCCAGCGGTCGCATGGGACTTCAACCTCCTCTCACTCGACGGCTACTCACCTGAAACAGGGTGGATTCGGATAGGCACCTCGAAGCTGGCATCGGTGCGCATCTCATCCTTCGAGAAGAGGCGTAGTGTGCAGAGGAGGGCTTCAAAATCGAAGAAGGCTAGGAGGGTGCTCGCGAAGTACTCGAACAGGGAGAGGAACCGTGCGGGGAAGCACCAACTCGAAATCACACGCG
>CADDZQ010000087.1 GCA_902812505.1 archaeon | reverse complement strand
TTCTCTATACTCTTAGATATTCCGCTAAGCTGGTCTCTTGTCTGGGACATGCCGAGAATACCGGCTACAGCGTACCTAAACTCCGGGTCCTTCTCCAACATGTCCAGCAGTCGTCTCTTAATGTCGTCCTCTACTCCCAACTTCTACACATAAAGTATTATTCTCGCTATATAATAAACTTTCTAGCAGCGATAGGGATAGCGTGCCACAGTATCCATTCGGGTTTTAGTTTAATTAATATTTGTATGTTAACAAAGAGGGGCCGAACTTTAAGTTAAACATTGTTATAATATTTATGCTACGACTGATAGATCCGGGTTAGGGGTTGGTGAGCGGAGTATCCAAGCAGGGAAAACTATTATTTTGACACCATCCTTACTCCATATATAGTGTTTTCTAAACCTACCCGCTTCGGGTAGATTATCGAGTGGTGGTCGAGTCACAGTGTGCACCTTAGTAGACAGTGAGGCAATGTTTGGGAACATTGGTTCCGCGTTTTAGACACGTGAACATTACGGGCTGGGCGTGGTCTACATAGTGCTCAACAATGCTTGCTGGGGGATAGAATGGCCCGCCATCGAGAGGACGACTAAGCAGTGGGCGAAAAAGCACGTGGCTTCGAGTTCGTGGACATTAACCAACCGTGAATAGGCTTCTCCGGGCTTGCCGCTTCATTCAACACATACATCGCAAAGGTCAGAAAACCAACCCAGCATGAGCAGGAGCTTGTTAGGTGCATCACATTGGCTGAGAATGGGCATCCCTACCCAATAATGGTTGAGATGTGAAATTACACTGGCGCCGAAAAATCTGTGGTACCCTAGGAACTCTATTGATGGCTAGCGAAGCGGATTGAGCACAAATGTACTCTGAATGGCAACCCTTCATCACGACCTGCACCCGATGTGAGTACAGCTTGACATCCACAGGCCTCGTAGAAGACATTGTAGGGGTGGTGGTCACCATCATGCTGGGGTTAAGAGTTTAGCGGTCGAGGTCAAACGTAGGAGCTTAGTGTGCAGGTGTTCTGGCATAGGCTGTTAGGACGCTTGGTAGGATGATGTTAGTTATAGGAAAAACCACGAGTATTGTGTTAAACTCATTAATTGATGAAGTATATTTGCTTGAGAGCCACCAATGTAGAGGAGGTGTGTTTCACACATGCAGTCTGATGACCCAAAGCGTTCAACAATCACTTCGCCCCCCTGCCGGCTTAATATCTTGTTTAGTTCACATTCTACCCCATTGGGGTATCTGTTCACCTCAACTACGGTTGCGACCTGCAGTAAGTAGTCTATGTGCCACCTAAGCTTCTTATCCCTCCTTAAATGTCTAGCAATCCTCGCCTCAAGCCCTCTCTTAGCGCTACCAGTATACACATAGTAACCAGCGGGGAAAACGAAGCTCCCAAGCCTACCCACCTTGATACGGCGTTTGTCAGCGAGCTTTATCACAAGCTGATATGAGCCAGAATCCGGTTTAGCCAATGGACACCGCATTCCTGCAATGTATTCATGTTTTTGAAGATTACCCATCAAGTGCGGGATGACACGCAGAGTGTGGTGTTTCGCCAATAAGTTCGTAGGAACCAAAAAGGTTTATATGTATGGATTATCCATCCATGTTGCTATGAATAGGACCATATTGTTGGCTGCTGTGGTGGCTATAATAGTGGTTATAGGCGTGGTTGCAGTGCTGGTTTATCGAAACGAAACGGTTGGTCAAAAATCGACGGGTTCAACATATTATCCAGTTACTGTTAGGGATGCTAGCGGTAGGAACGTCACACTCTACACATCGCCTTCGAGGATTGTGAGTCTTGCGCCAAGTGACACGCAGGTTCTCGTCTCTTTGGGTTTGGGGAAAGAGTTAGTGGGTGTGGACTACTACTCCTACATCCTACTTAAATATTTGAATGCCACATCTGACCTGCCTCAGAATGTGACCGTGTTCTCTCCATCACTCTCGCCGAACATTTCGGGAATCGTTGCGCTTCGACCAAGCGTGGTGGTAGACGAGCTCGGATTGATAGGAGACTACTCGACTCAGCTCTCCGCGGCGGGGCTCACAACGTTCTACACAAACGCTGATTACGCGGGGAACTACACTGCGATAGAGGAAAGCATAACCACACTTGGCAAACTCTTCGACAGGAATACGCAGGCTGTGGAGCTCGTAAACTGGATGAACGCCAGAATCCACAGCTACGAATCTCAGGGTGACACGAGTGTGGCCTACCTCCTTTATCTTAATCCTGACTACACGTTTTACACGGCTGGCTCCGGCACGTTTATCAACGCAATTCTAAACCTATCGGGAAGTGTCAACGTGTTCTCTAACACCAGTGGATACCCAGTGCTGTCCCCGGAGAGGCTGATCCTAGCTAACCCGCAGGTGATCCTTGCCCAAGAGGTATCGAACCTGAGTTACACACTCTACATGATAAACACGATGCCAGGAATCGCTAATGTGAGCGCCTACACCAACCACAGAGTCTACGTGATGTCACAGAACCTACCCACCTTCCTCCTAGATGAGCCTGGACCCCTCTCGGTTTACGCGATAGGGATGATCAACTTGGCCATAAAGGGTGAAGCCCCAAGCTACATGTCGAGTGCGTGGGTGGAAGGCGAACTAAACGTGTCGCTCCCAGTGTTCTAACATGAACAAAAAGTGGATGTCGTTACTAACCATTCTACTTTTCTTCTCCGTTCTCGCTGCACTCATCTTCGGCGATGTCTATGTGCCTCCATCCATTCTCCTACATCCACACGGAGTGTACACCGTGATCCTTGAGAGGATACGTATACCCACGGTGCTCGCCACCGCAGCCATCGGCACCAGCCTCG
>CADDZQ010000086.1 GCA_902812505.1 archaeon | reverse complement strand
TGCCATTATTACTGCCCACCCTTCCTTTCTCCGCACCGCAACCTCATCCTGCCGGTACTTTCTAGCATACCAGGCGATGATCTCCTTGATATCCTTCAGGCTGAACCCCAGTTCTTTGAGGGAAAACGTATACTGATCCAGGAAAGACCAGACAAGTGGCATGTTATAATAAAAACCAAAAGGGGGAGCACCTACATGCGGCTAAGCGGGAGGGAATTATGTCTAGTCTAGATAAACCTCAAGGAGCAAGCCTATTCCTCATATATAAAGATAAGGTTCTTTTTGGGGTTAAGAAAATAACTTACTCCGAAGAAAAAATTATCAGCCTAACAGGAATTGGTGGGAAAGTAGAAAAGGGAGAAACATACCGGCAGTGTGTACTACGTGAGGCTTATGAAGAGATAGCCTGTGTCCCCAGAATAATAGACTTTGCCCAAACCATTATCTTAACCGAGTCCCAAAAGCAGGTAGAAAACCATTACCCGGAACGCCCTTGGGCGGTCGTTAACCGGCCTCTTCCCGGTTCCGTCGATGACCTGCAAATTTATGTGTTTGGCGCGGTTCTGGATACAGAACCAAAACCGGTCGAAAACATCAGGCACCTGTTATTATTTCCCCCTGAACAATTATATCCGACCCTCAAAACTCGACCTACGCTCCGTTCCTTATTAGAGCAGGGTGTGGAAATGATCAGCAATCATCCTAAAGAGTGCCCATCCGACGGTAAAGTAACCTTTATTGATTCCCCTGAAATTTACATCGACCGGCTGGGACCGGAAATTAGTCAAGTGGCTTTACAGATAATCTCGCGGGGGAAGCTGAAGACATTTTAATCGACCCTCAGACATCGCCCGCCTTATCACTAAGGCAGCCCAAAACGGCCACTTCCACCAGTAACGTCCGTATAGTGGTGTAAAAAGGGACAGGCCCAGAAGGAAAGGGCCACCGCTCCTCCTGTCACGGCCGGTGTTAAACTCAAGTTTGACACCTTAAATCTGCAAATCCCCCTGAGGAGCCGGCTTCGGGGCACAAAGGTCCCGCGTACCACAACACTCCTCCGGGGGGTCACTCCCCCGGCGTGGCAGCTCTGTGACGTGCAGTGGCGGCCTCATCCCCAGCGCCTGAAAAGCCAGGCCCGCGTGCCCCACCAGCTCCGTCCTGGCCAGGTAGCGCCGCCCCTCCAATCCTATCTCCACCGCCCGCAGCTGCTCTAGATCAAGGAGAAGATCCTCGTAGGAGACCTCCTCCTTCCCCAGAGCTTTAATCTTGCGCCGCAGCGCCATCTCTAACACCAGCGCCAGAAAACACACCATGACATGGCCACGAATGCGCCGTTCCGTAAAGTGATAGACTGGCCTCAGGTCAAGCCCGCTCTTGAGCTCCCGAAACGCCCTTTCTACCTGCCAGAGACCCTTGTACGCCTGGGCCACCTCGGCCGGCGCAAGAGCTGTATTCGTCCGCAGAAGGTATTTGCCGTCGTAGCGGGCCTCCTTCTCCAACGCCTCCTCGTCTATTGATAGCCTGGCCCCTTCCCACCTGAGATACCGGCGATACCCGCTGTTGCCGATCAACTGCCGGGCCTGCCCTGAGGCCAGCTTCTCCCGCAGGGCCGAGACCATAGCCTCCCGGGCCTGCCGGTCGCGCTCCGCCTCCTGGGGGTTGAAGCAGACGATGTACCGGATCCCCTCCTGCCAAACCTCCTTCACCTGGAGGTTCTCCGCCACCGCCTTGTAGCGCCCCGCCCGGGACAGAACCTCCTGCCCCGCCTTCGCCCGGCGCATCCTTACCCCTACGATGTATTCCAGCCCCAGCCGCTCAATCTCCTCCAGCACCCTCTCCGAGACCATCCCCCGGTCCGCCACCAGAATCACCCGCCGCAGGTGAAACTGCCTTTGGGCCTTGGCCAGCGCCACCCGGAAGGTCTCTACCTCGGCCGTATCCCCGGGGAAGACCTCATGCCCGATGGGGAAACCATCCCGGGTTAAAAGAACCCCGATCAGGATCTGCAGCCGGTCCGGCCTTTTATCCTTGGAAAACCCGTACCGGGCCAGATTCTCACTGGCCTGGCCATAGAAGTAGGTGCTCGTCGTATCCCACAGCACCAGGTCCACCTCGAGATTGAACAGGTGCCGGGACCGCTCATACAGAGCCGCCTCTATCTCCTCTTGGCGCTCCGCCAGAAAGTCCAGGGTGCGGTAGAAGTGGTGCAGCTGAAGAGCTTCCCACTGGGGGCGATAGACGGTCTTGAGCCACTGGCACAAGGCGAGCTTGCTCAAGGGGTCGCACAGCCGGTTCAGCACCATGGCGAAGGCCGCTTCCTCAAAGTCCGCCTCGATCTGGGTGGCCTCTAAAAGGCGCCTGAGCAGGTCGGCCAGGCCCAACTCCTCCCACAGCCGGCGGAAGATGAGGGCGGGCCCCCAGGCCTTGGCCCACCGGGCCTGGAGATCCCTGGCCTGGGCGATGACCCACTGCCGGGTAGAGAAGCGCGCCAGGGCCTCGATGAGCTGGTCCAGCTTGCCCTCTTGCAGCTCCTCCAGCCGGCCCAGGTTAGCAACCACCTTCTGGCGGACCTTCTGGCCCACGCGCTCGCCCGTGACCAGCTGGAGGTAGGTGCGGGTGGAGCCGTCTTTGTTCTGGAAGGTCTTGGTCCGGATATACATGGCAGTTCTAGTATAGCATACCATCGCGCCATGTCAAGATATTAACCGTATGAACGTGGCACAACATTTTTCGATCTTTCAAAACCACCCCCGCATCCCATGCCGGTTTTGCTCCCCATGGCACAGGAAAAATCCGGTTTACTGTCAAACTTGAGCTTTACCACCCTGGACGACCTGACGGCGAAGCTCTACGCCTGTCTGGCCGACGGGAGTCTGGCCCAATACCTGCGCAGCCTTCTGCGCCATGACCTGCTCATTCTGGACGAAGTGGGCTACCTGACC
>CADDZQ010000085.1 GCA_902812505.1 archaeon | reverse complement strand
GATGCCTGGGGCAATCAGACGGGGCGCACCTACAACAGCAGTACGGCCACGCTCTCCTCCGATCTGCTCGATCACCTCGTGGAGTGGAAGGCAGGCAGCAGCAGCCAGGAATGGACGGTCTACGATGCCTCTGGCAACCGTGTGCTGACACGCACGGCGAGCAGCAGTGGCACGAGCCTGACCACCTACCCGTTTGGAGTGGAGGAGCATCAGTACGACAGCAGTGGCAACCCGCTTGGCACCGGCACGTATTACTATACCTTCGCCGGGAAACTCATTGGCGTCCTGTTGGGGACGACGATGGAGTTCGTGTTGACCGACGACCTGGGCAGTGTGCGCACGGCGATCACCAACCAGGCGGGGGCAGCGACGGTGGTGGGCTACATGGGTTATGGCCCCTTTGGCTTCGTGCAGTATCACGCGGGGCAAACGGGCACCAACAAGGGCTACACGGGGCAGTACACCGATCCGTTGAGCGGGCTGGACTATTATGTGGCACGGTATTATGACCCGGTGGTGGGCCTGTTCCTGTCGGCGGACACGGTGCAGAGCAACCTCAAGGGCTTCGACCCCTATGCCTATGTGGGCAATAACCCGGAGACGCTGACGGATCCGACAGGGCACTGGGGTGTTGGCATAGCTGCTATGATTATCATGGGAGCCGCAGCTTTTACTACAGGATTAGGTTTTGCTGGTATTGGAAGTATAGTTACTTTGCCAATAGGTGGCGCTATATTAGGAGGCGGTATTGTTGGTATGGTAGGTTTTGCTATAAGATAACTGGAACTCTCTAGAAAATTGGGATAACTTGTCTCCTCTTCAGCAAAGCCAGCTAGCAGATAATTGGGGAGAAGCCACACTTTTGGGAGCGGGAACTGGGCTTTCCTTGATATTATCCAGAGGATCAACGGGCTTATGCAGCGGTATTGCTAGGGGATTGGGCTGTTTTGGTATTATCAACACTGGGATAATTGCTACTGCTGCTGCTATAAGATCGTGGGAATATAGCCATTTTCACTATAGCAACAAGCCTCCTCATAATGGTAACGGCGGAAGCAATACTCCCTCTAATGGTGGACGATCATCTGTCATTAAGGTGCCTCCAATAACAACGTCTCTCACGTCGCCTTCAAAAGATGGCGCTGGATTAACGTCATCTCCTGGAGGAAGATCGGGAACCAATCCTCCTTCAACTGGAGGCTCTGGATCACCCTCTCCAGGTATGCTGTATTACACGGTAGTATCTGGTGATACACTATGGGGTGTTGCAGCCCGTTTTTATGGGACTGGTTTAATGTGGCAGAGAATCTATCGAGCGAACATAGGAGTGATTGGTAGCAACCCCAACTTGATTTATGTTGGTGAACGGCTGGTCATTCCACGGTAGAGGAGGATAGTCACATAACTCTCAAAGAGAGGGGTTCTTACATAGTTGAGATGGGACGGTTAGTATAACATATATAATTCCATCTCAACCATGTAAGAAAAAAGGCATTGTGCGACTTGAATTTCATGAAAGGCAAAGACATGAAATTTAATATTAAATATCATTGGGGTATTGACGTTATCTTGCTTATTGCGGGACTGGGGGGAACATACATTCTAAGAGTGTTGCAGATGCCTACAACTCATCCTTTTATAAATCAGGTGCTTTTAATAATTTCCATTATTATAGCAGCACTTGGAGGGGTATCACTATTCCTACGTTTGTTTAAATAAGTGCATTTTATTGAGATAATTGTTGAGAATAACTGGCAGGAAGGAGCGTTTGGGCTGGGCACGTGGTGATATGCGCCCTGGCTCTTTGAGCAACAGTTTCTCCGATAGGCACCAGATAAGAGTGAGGTATAACTACATCCGTATGATATAGCTCCTGTTGACCGATGATCTGGGCAGTGTGCGCACCGCCATTACCAACCAGGCGGGTGCAGCAACCGTAGCCGGTTACATGGGTTATGGCCCCTTTGGCTTCCTCCAGTATCACGCGGGCCAAACGGGGACGAACAAGGGCTACACGGGCCAGTACAATGATCCGTTGAGTGGGTTGGATTACTATGTGGCACGCTACTATGACCCGGTGGTAGGGCTGTTCCTGTCGGCGGACACGGTGCAGAGCAATCTGAAGGGCTTCAACCCCTATGCCTATGTGGGCAATAACCCGGAGACAGAGACGGACCCGACAGGGCATTGGGGATGGGGAGATACCTTTTTAGCTATGGGCGCTGTGTTAGCTGTAGCTGCTATAGTTACTGTCGCTATAATTGCTGCTCCAGCATTAATAGCCTTTGGCGCTGCTGCTCTCACTGGAACTGCAGTGTCAATTGACTTTGCTGCGCTCGCAGGGTTAGCTGTAGATACAGGAGTAGACGTTGCAGTAGAGCGGGGGTTAATGAAGTTTCATTAGCAGCAACTAGCTCTATATACCATAATTCTGTCAGTTCACAGGACATATGGAGTGCTGCTTATACAGGAGGTGCTCTTGGAGCGGGTTTGGGATGGATAGGAGACACAGTAGATTTCCCAGCTACTTGGATGGGAGATAGATTATCAAACCTGCTTGATGGCGCGGGTAATTTTGTTGGCGGAGTCATTGCCGGCGGAGTTACCTGGGCCAATCAGGCTAACCAGTCTCATTCTATCCAGCAACACCGCTCGCAGCAAAATAACTCAATCCAGCATTCTCCAAATGGGGATCCAATTATGATTTCTCCCACTCAAAATACTGGCTATCCGGCTCCAACGAGAGGTACTGGTTATCCAGTGTCGAAGAGTCCAACTCAATCTCCACCACCTGGTATATCAAAACCAACATCGCATTCCCCGATAAGTCCAAGCTGGACTTCCTACACTGTCGCATCTGGTGATACTTTGTGGGGCATTGCAGCGATGTTCTACGGTTCAGGTACACAGTGGCAAAGAATCTATCAGGCGAATATAGGTGTGATTGGAGGAAACCCCAACCTGATTTTCCCTGGTGAAAGATTGAGCATCCCCCATTAGGCAACTTCTTTAAAGCAAGAAGATGGCCTGTCTCATTTAACAATAATGGTTAAGATAACTGGTTAGAATGGTATGCTTGTAACCAGTTATCTTAACCAGTTACTAGATGGAGTAGATCTGCCCACGCA
>CADDZQ010000084.1 GCA_902812505.1 archaeon | reverse complement strand
GTCATGCTAGTAGATGCACATATACATTTTCCTTCCCGCTTCTTGTGGATGAGATGCGGTGTTTTAATTCACACATCGGGAGGGGTGAAACCATTAATCGTGTAGTGGGTGTTACAAGTTACCCTCGCCGGTGCCAATTGGCGTCATGTCAAGGTCAGGATCTATCTGAAGTTCGTAAGTTGCATGTCCAAACTCATGTATTGTGCTGAAAAGGGACCTCTTGAAATCATGTCCCTCGTATCTTGTAGTTATCCTTACATCGTTCAGGCCCAGCCCAATTGTGAAGGGATGGGGACTTGTATCAATTCTAGCCCTGCCTTCAGGATATTTAAGAAGTTTAAGGACGTATTCATTAACCCTTTTCATTGCAGTTTCATCATACCTTTTATCTTCAAGCGGGTGCCTGTGAGTAAAGCGCCCTTCTTCATTGACCTTATTTAAAATATCCTTAAGCGCAGGCTCAAGCTCATCAAACAGGCTCTTCACATCCCGTGTAAGCAAACCTTCTTCATTCAAGTCAAGCAGGGCGTCATAAGGGTTTTCTTCGTATCCAAGCTTATCTGCCATCTCCCTGTTCAGGTTCAGGATTTTCTTGAGATAAGGCACAAACGGGTCAAATTTATTTTCCTGCCTGGCAACCCGCCACACCTGAAACGCTTCCGAAGTTGTCTTCCCGAGCTCATATATCAGGGAGGGAGCTTTTTCATTTTTGTTATCTCTCTCTTGAGCACCCTAATGGTGCCAGTTTCACATGGACCAAGATCCTTGAGATTTTCAGCCCTTTCCACCATGGAAACGAATTCATCATTCAGCAGAAGCTCCTGATAAATGGTGCTCATTTCAGCTTCCGCCACAGACCTTTCCTTCACCCCTTCACTTGGCATGTAGGTTTCTGAATCCCAGCCCATGAGTGAAAGAGCATAAGATGCGGTCCATATTTTCCTGTACTTTTCTATTAGTGATTTAACAGCATCATTATGGAACTTTTCCATATTGTTAGTTAAGGAATGCTTATATTTTTATTTTTATAAAAGAGCAAAAATTTATTGATGCCTATTTTAGCGGTTTGTCCATAAACTGGCCATTTGCTGTTATTGAGCTATTGATTATGCAGGTTGTTCTCTATGAAAAACCATTACCCTACAGCATGATTATAAATTTGAATTTATGGACAAAGCCTATTTTAGCAAAGCGTTATTATACTAAATTATGGTCTTTGTGCAGTATGATAATCGCCTTTCCTGTTGAAAAGGATGAGGGATTGAATTCAAAGATATCAATGCACTTTGGAAGGACCCGGTACTTTGCCTTTGTAAATGTTGAAGAAAATAAGGTCACTGGTTTCACGGTAAAGCAGAATCCCTATGAAGAACACGGAATGGGGGATTTGCCAAGATTTATAAGGGAAAATGGTGCAAATATAATAGTAGCTTATGGCATGGGTGAACATGCAATTGATTTTTTCAGAGAATACAGGATCAATGTAATTACAGGTGCCATGGGCAATATAAAGGATGTAACAGAAGCTATGTTAAAGGATAACCTGATGGTTGATGAATCCTGGAAAGAAAAAGAAGATTTTAAGCATAAGGATTGATTTTCCAGAAGAATGGCATTTTCTTAAAGAGCCTTTTCTGGCTGTACATAATTTTTCATGCATTGCTCACCTTTAGGTATCATCATCAGGCTAACTAACTAACTGGCTAAATTGTTGTAATTTGGGCACTCATTTAACGATTGGCCAAAATGGCTGATGGTTCATAAGTTAAATTTTTAATGGTTGTGGCAAGCCTCAATGAGTTTCTTAAAAGTTCTTCCATGAGTTTTAAGGTTATCTGATCAGTTATGCGCCCATTGCTGTCAAACTTTTTGTCAGCATTGGTGACTATCACTTCAGGCCTCGGTACAGATATGGCTCCCAGAGGCTCAAGTATCCTTCTCAATTCCTCCTGAGCCCTTGCTCCTCCGATGCTTCCCGTAAACGTTGACATGATGGCCACTGTTTTCCACATAAATGGGCTATCGGAGGGTGGCCTTGAAATCCAGTCTATTGCATTCTTCAATACACCAGATATGCCATGATTGTATTCAGGAGTTGAAATGAAAATTAAATCTGCATCCCTTATTTTCTCCTTCAGCAGCTTGACCGAATCAGGTGCATTTGACTCTTCATCCTGATTAAATACAGGCACACGGCTAAGATCCAGAATTTCTCCATATTGAGGCAACATTCTAAACATATTATCCAGCAGTAGTTTATTGAACGAGCCTCTCCTGAGGCTTCCCGGTATACCAATTATTTTTATCGTTTCATATGTCATGACCAAAATTATAACTGTGTTATTATTTAAATTTAATTGCAACATTTTTGCGCTACAGAGCAATTTCTTATTGATTTTTAATCAATTAAAAACTCAAATAGTACTGCATAGAACTACTGCCATCATGGGCACAGTATATCATATAGTGCAGTTTGAAGACGGAAGCGCCTACATGATGTTCGATATATGTAATTGGGAGTGCGCTTACTGTGTGAGAAATGTGGGGTTATGGTGTTCTTCTCTTTCAGCTGATACTGTAAAAAGGCTGAACAGTATGGGCGTAAACCATTTGAGCATTGACAGGCCACTGGAGATCCTAAAGAAAAATGGTGTAAGGCAGGTTTTTCTGGGCGGTGGGGAACCAACCCAGGACCCTGAGCTCAAGGAACTCATGCACCGTTTGAAGCTTAACGATATCAACGCATGGCTCATAACAAATGGTGAACTGCTTGATGATGAAACATTTGAGCTTTCAAGTGGCATAACCTTCAGCATAAAGGCCATTGATGAAAACCTGCACCAGAGATTGACTGGCAAGCCCAACGAGAAAGTTTTAAAGAACTTTGAAAAATACGGGAAGGATGAAAAGGTCATTGCTGAAACCGTTTTTTACCCAAAATTAGTAGGATGTGAAGAAATCCAGAGAATTGCCAGATTTTGTTCATTCTGTAAATCCAAATTCCAGGTTCAGGGTGGACCCTGCAGTGCAGTTGAAGGATAAGGGTGAACTAAAAGAATGCGTTGAAAAAGTTAAGATGATCCATGAAAGAGCCTATTATATAGAATTTGACGGAAATGCAAAACCCCCCAAATTGCTTTATCCGGAAGAAGCTTCACCGGAAACAGGCAAGTTTTTTTTTTAAAAAAAAGCTAATATCTGCCCAGTGAAATAAAAGAGCGTTGAATCTAAAGCAGTTCATCA
>CADDZQ010000083.1 GCA_902812505.1 archaeon | reverse complement strand
TCTCTGGGGCGGGGCTGCTTCTCCCCGATTGACACAGCCCATCATGAACCCGCTGGGATGAGGATCATGGGTGAGGAGTTTCAACGAGCCGGGAACCCCCAACCCTCCAGGGTGCAGAGGATGTCAGATAGCAGTTTCCGGGGGTGTTACCTACCGCCTCGGGAACCCTTTTCCGAGAGAAGAGTGGGCAGCCAAGTCGTACGGTCACGCGATGGAGATAGACGAAGTGTAGAGCTGGTGGACGTCATCAGGCTACAGAGAACACACGTTCGAGGTAGGGTGGCTAGTCAGCATTCGAGTGCACATGGCTAACCGATAAGAAAATATAGTTATCGTAGCTAATGAAGGGGTCTCGTTCATCATTTTAGACCCATTCAGGTTAACATGGGGTGGAAGAATGATCACGGGGCAACTAGGATAGTTATGAATACTCGTCCCTAACAGCCGGAGGTGGACTATTGTCTAGCGTGGTAAAATAGCTTGGAAATGCTTCGATCAAACTTTAACGTGCCTTGTTTTGACGTCTCTTACCTTGGCGAGTTCGCCGTCGGTGGTTACCAGGAGGGCTCTTTCGGCTTTTGCGAGCGCCAGTGCGAAGCAGTCAGCAAGTGATAGGGTGTCTGGGTGTCTGCACTTCTCTAGCGCTGCGGCTCTTATCAGTTCTTCCTTGTTGACCACTTCGAGCTCGGTGTTACGCAGTTGGAAATACCATGTGTCAGCGGTTTGTCTTCCGAGCTTTTGGCACACCTTATAATAGAACTCCGCAAGGTTGAAGGCTGAAATTAGCCCTTGGCACCGCCCTGAAATTATCCGGTCGAAGTAGCTTCTTACCCCATCGTGGTCGGCGAAGTGTAAAAAAAGGACGCCGGCGTCTAGAACCAGTTTCTCGGTCATCGCTTAGCTTCTTCCATGTGTTCCTTTTCAAGCTCTCTAACTGCGGAAGCCAATAGGTCCGACTTTTCCTTGGCTACGCCCCTCAGTTCGCGGAGGGATTTAAGGGGGACAAGAAGCAGGCCTCCCTCTACCTCGACGAACTCAACCTTGCTTCCCTGACGCAGACCGTACTTCTTCCTTATTTTTGAAGGAATGGTCACCATGCTCTTACTCGTAACCGTCGCAACCTGCCCCATATTTCTGCACCACAAATATTAGCCATAACCATGTATTTAAGCATAATATATGGTGAGTGATTGTGTCCGAGCAACAATTTCGCTCGCTTAAAGTCCACGCACAACATACCCTAATCCGGACACTATCCTAATAAAGGGCATGTATCTTTTTATCGCGACTAGCACGCAAATATTGTTTGGCGTTAATGTAACAGCTTGATCGGTGTCACGCATGGTAGAGATCGGCGAGACGTCAGCAACGGCTCCCTTCTAGTCATCTATAACTTATTGTCAACCTTGAAAGGTTTCGATATCACGCGAAGTAGACCGATAACCTCCGACCTAAGAGTAGCTGTGTCGGAGACCTCGTGTTTTTGGGTGGTAGGATGCTGGCAACATTATTCCGCAATATCAAGGCCTTTATAAATGTGGGTAAAACTATGGTTTATGAGTAAATCCGGGTGCGTGTAGTAAAGGTCGTCAGTCGTGGGAAGCTCATGCTTTACGGGGAGTTGAGGGGTGCGGACAAAGCGGTTGTGATTAACGCTGGAACCGCCAGAGCGGCTTTAGCGAGCTTTCGAAACTCTCACTCAAGAATCCTCCTCAGCTCAAAGAACGCGCAGCCGTGAAGCAGAAGCCTTCTTTTCTTGGTTTCATCCTTCTGAATCAAACCTTCGACGTTTAAGTCCTCCAGGACTAGGAGGTCGTACTCCCGCTCCAGCAGTGCTCCGAGCTTGAAGAATAGGTCCCGCCTAAAGTTTCCGACATGTTCATACTCCTTAGCAAGTTTCCGCTTCGCTTTAACCCAGTTCCCCGAAAGCTTCCTCTTTTTGGAAAGCCTTCTCTGCAGAGCCCGGATTCTTTCGAGTGAACGCTCAAGCGGCCTAGGGTTCTCGACGAAGCGGCCGTCTGAGGGTGTGGCAAGCCTCGCTATCCCTAAGTCTACGCTCACCGCTCTTTCGGGCTTCTGTGAAGTAAGTTGCCCGGGTTGCTCCTCCTCTGATTCATTCAATTGGAAAACCACGAAGATTCGGCCGGAGGGGTTGAGCTTCGCAGACCTGGGAAACACTATTCAAAGGCAAATCCCTCTGTATTGCCACGGTGAATAAGCCTATCATAGGTATAAATGGGCCTTTATCTTTCTTTTGTTTTCGCCTTGCCCCACCTTCCTAATATTGGAAAGCTTCCAGCCTGATTGGGGGTAAACTAGGGACAAAAACTTGTGCGGCTTCTTCACCTTGGGTTTGTTCGCGAGGCCGTCAAAGAACCTTTTTCGCGCTTGGTAGAACCTTTCAGCAACCTGCTGCGCAACCTGGGATCGTAGCGCCTAGAACTCCGGGTTCCGATTTCTCAAATCCAAAGCCAGTTGCCTGGACTCTTCTTTGCTCATACTGTTCTTGTTCTTCAAGTACTTTTCCCACTCAGCGTGCAGGAGCGCATTGTAAAGCTTGCAGACTGCTTCAAGCTGGGTTTTCAACACCCCCGCGGTTGTGTTCGAATCGTAAGCCCTGTATTTGTAGGCTCTCACACGCACATCAATTATTCTTTCACGTACGTATTTATATCTTTGTTATCCCCCCTTAAAAGGCTAGGTTTTGGAAGATTTATAAATAGTGGTGATGGTTTTTGGGTATGTCCGCTGAACAGTTTGAACCAAAGAGGCTGGGTGAAGTCTACCTTCCTGATTATTCTGGTAGGAGTCTGTATAACCTCTCCCACACGCTTCTTAAGGCGTTCGGTGCACCCGTGGATCAGGGAATAAGCGGTTTGGGTGATGTTTTAAATCATAGTCGCATCGTTGTGCTCCTAATCGACGGGTTGGGTCACAGACAGCTTGTGTCGGCTACAGGTAGGATACCCGCTGTTGGCTCATCCCTCAGCCGCGCTAAACTCTCGCTACCCATAACAAGCGTGTTCCCCTCCACGACGAGCACTGTGCTCACAACACTCAACACGGGCCTGGTCCCAGCGAAGCACGGGGTGATAGGCTTCACCATGTATGTTAAGGAGCTTGGTAGCGTGGTGAACTCCATCAGCTTCAGCCCAGCCTCGGAGAGGGGGGAGGGGGCGTTTGAGCGTTCAGGTCTACAGCCATCCTACCTATACCCGCAGAGAACAATCTACCACGAGTTATCCGAGAGGGGTGTGTACACGTGTGTGGTCACACCCAACTATCTCGCGAACACCGTGCTATCCAAGACGCTCTATAATGGGGCTGAGCGTATAAAGTTCAACCAGCTCTCAGACATGTTCGTGAGCCTCAGGAAGTCGCTTCTGGGACGCAAACGTGAAAGGGAGTTCTACTTTGCTTACTGGAATGGTGTTGACGCTA
>CADDZQ010000082.1 GCA_902812505.1 archaeon | reverse complement strand
CACTCGCCTTCTACCCCGAGCTCTGGAGGTGCGGGGTTGAAGCAGTGGGGATAGCAAACCTCGAAACCTTCCTACGCAACACATCGATTTGGAGACGCAGACTCCGCGAAGCCGAGTACGGCTCACTTGAAAAAGACCTAGACTTCCTAAGGGAGGCCTCACCCCTAAACCACGTACACAGGATCAGGGCGCCACTCCTCATCCAACATGGCTCAAACGACCCCCGCGTACCACTCTCAGAGTCGAAAGCCATAGTGGAGAAAATCAGAAGCCAAGGAGGAATAGCCCAGCTAGTGGTCTTCGAGGATGAGGGACACATGATCCAGAGCGTACAAAACAGACTCAAATGGGCCACAACACTACAAGCCTTCCTAAAAAAGTACCTATAAGCCAAAGTATAATGGATGATTCAGCGGTGAATTACACATCCAAATGCCCCCCTACTTAGAACCAGAAAGGAAAACGGGTAAACCATAAACCTCCCAAGTCTTTGAGGTATCACGCGGGTTAACTGTACCAGTCAGATAAGTCAAATAGTACTCGCTTCCTCCGCCCATTCAAAAGTCCCGATTCGGTGGCCAAGCGTTTACGCCCCACTATTCTGGGAGCTCATCTTTTTGAGTGTGACTCCTTCGACTGGGTCAGAGGCATGGGTGTGATAAACTTGGATAAACCCACTGCGACTCCTCCCGCCCCTTCGAAGAAGGGTGCCGGGGGATCGGTACACCGTATGATAAGAGTATGTATATCCATATGGCTGCGCAGAGGATAGCTATGAGGCCGAAAAACTCTGAACGTGAGCGACGCGAACGCGCCTATGAGGCCCAGCGGATACTGTAACAGGGCGGCCCCGAGCAGAGGAGACGTGAATATGAGGCCTTGTGAATACGGACGCACATTAGGCATGGGTAAAGCGCCGGATGCAGCCATGCCGGCAACGCCAAGATCATTGTAACCGAAACCATTGCTCCAGCTACCAAGCCTGGGGAGCGCGCCAGCCGGAAGCTGTAAGATGGCTCCACATACGGCTATACCCCTGATCAAGTTTACCGCACTAAACACCACGCCCCGGCTTTGTGTGGCTGTCAAGTTCAGCAAACTAATCCCATGATTTGAGGCTTACGTCAATTGAGGCTACGAACGCTGTGTATTGACCGGTCGGGCTGTGGAGTTAACCACAGCCTCAGGGTCATTAACAGGAATACCTATATGACTATAAAGTCCTCCGCCCACTAGGTGTAAATGTAGGTAGAAGGGTAATCTGCTGAACTTTTGGGATAGATCAATGCCTGTGACCCTAGACATAACGGCTTCCCTTCTTTAGCCAGGAACTCTTAACTTTTCCTCGACGTTCACTAGCTCTGGGAGGGGCTTCGCGATGTATGAGTCAAGCTCTATACTCATATCGGCTTCATAAAGTAGGGGTTCAACTATGTGGACACCGTGTTTCAGCGAGTAGTATTCGGTAAGGGATGGCGCAGGTATTTCAAGGAGGAAGTGCCTGCTAGCTAGCTTCTCCATGGCTTCAGCCTCAGGCTGCAGGGAGGCTGAGCCGGAAAGCACAATTTTAAGGTTCGGGAAAGAGTCGTACAGCAGTTTCACCTGTGAAGCCCAATCCTTAAGGAGATGAACTTCGTCGAGGAACACGAACACCTTGTCCCACTTCCCGTTGATTCCTGTGACTGAGCTATACGAATTCAGAAATTCAACCAGTTGGGTGACCCCATAATCCATCGTAAAGTACAGTGTGTTCAGCCTGTTAACCCCATCTTTTAACAGTTCGTCCATCACTTGGTAAAGGATGGTGGTTTCCCCCACTCTTCTAAGCCCAGTGAGAACGACTACTTGCCTGTAATTCTTAACAAGCTGTAAAACCTCGCCGAAGGCGTTCCTTCTAAAGTTCTTCTTTAACTCAGGCCTAACTTCACCTGTAAGCCACCACTCGTTTAGAAGGATAAGGCCTCCTTAATCTCCATATTAGCCCATTTAGGAAACGAACACTTAAATTATTCGCTCCCAAAATAAAAAATAAGTTCTAAGCAAACCTTACCCACATAGAAAGGATTCCTCTTCTAGTGTGGAGATTAACAATGACTCCACGAATATTTCTATGAGTAAACTCTAACTCCCTCTTTTTTTATATAATATGTCCGGCTTTTACTCGTCTCGTTAAAAACGTTTGTTGTATAAGCGGCATGATAGTGTAAATAAAAACACCGTTGTATGTGGAGATCTGCTTTGGTGGCCTATTCAAACATGATAATCAACAAATTTGATGCGGAGGTGTCCGGATAACGGTTTTCCACATTTGCCCCTCACGCCCACCACCCACCACACCCAACCCTCAAAACACAACTGCTAGAAATGCTCGACCCAAACGGTGAGTGATATGGATGGGTCTCAAATATCCCTGTGTACACCGTTGGGCTTGGATGGCTTGAATCCACACATTAAAATGTGTATGGAGGTAAACGATAATGTGGAGACTAGGGAAGATATGATGGCTGGGTAGACTAGTCCTGCGAAGTAGTCTTGTAGGGCGAGTTCCAGAACTAGGCCGTATATGAAGACCGATGCCTTGGTGTCATAGGTTATCGATACCCTTCCCCTCCAGGTAAGGTATATGAGGAGGGAAATGGAGTACCACGACACGAAGTTTGTGATTGGGACCCCGAAGTATTGTCCGGGGGATAGCCAATGCCAATCGAACCTTGAGAAGAGGGGGTCAACTGTGAGGTCTATAAGCACCATGAACCACGGGGAAATAAAGAGTCTCCCCGTGGGGAGATATGAGAAGTATGATAGGGTCGACCAGAGGAGGGGAATAATAACTGGCACCCCGAGCAGTTGGTAGCCTAGCCCAGCTGTGTAATAGTATCTTCCAAACGGAAAGCCTGTGTGTACCCCTAGGAACTCAAATATGAATCCCAGCGTAAAACTTGTGAATAGCAACCAGAGGGACCTCTTACCAAGCTTTGTATAGGAGTGATAGAGGTATAGGACGATGAGGACAAACATGGGTATACCAAGATTAAACCCAGGCGTGTTGGTTAGCTGGGGGAGGGTGGCGAGGAAAAGGTATACTAGGTAGGCATAAGCGGCAATCCACTCCTTCTCCATAGTACACATTTACCCGTGTTGGGTAATAGGTTTTGCCTCAAGTGGACTGCTCAGCGAAGCCATATCACCGCCGACCTACCCCACCCTTCCCAGCTAGCATCTCCACAAGGTGAGCCATAAAACGCTCTATCCAGGTGGCTGGGGGAACTCCTGTGCTCTCAGTGGTAACATCTCATAATACTTCTAAAACCTTGGCCTTTACGGTGGATCCAAATCCACGCTTGAGGCTGATAAAGAAAACGGCGAACCTCACCCCCTCTTCTGGGGCGGTGGGGTAGTGGGCCACAACATTTTTGGCTCTTGTTCGAATGTGTAATTACGGTGCCCTTCTCGGTCAACTTATTGGG
>CADDZQ010000081.1 GCA_902812505.1 archaeon | reverse complement strand
GCCAACTTCGAGCTTTTCACCCTCTACCCCCCCAGACACCTCCATTTTTCCTCCGACACGCACATTTTTACACATGAGTGAGGACGCTTTGAGCCTGCCAGCCACCTCTAATGAATCACACCTCACTTCACCCCCCACCTCGAGTCGCTTATCCACTTCCAGCCTTGTAGAGCTTAGGTCACCACCCACCAATAGTTCACTGTCCCTGGCCACAATATCTCCATGCACAATGAGTGTGCCAGTCACAATCATGGAGCCATCTCGAATATAGATCGAAGCACACTCCAAATTACCTTCAACCCTAGCCTCCCCGGTTGAGGTCACCCTACCAGACACAGAGAGTTTGCCCGGCGTAGTAACAACAACCCCACGCTCAAGTATGAGGTCACCGGCAACATCTGAGAGTAGCACCCGGCTACCCCTAGGTATCCTTGTCTCAGCAACCATAGTCAACACCCCGCCACACTAAGGCGGCGCACAAAGTGTATACGTAAAGGGATATAAGCGTGTCCAAGCTCAACGCAGTCCCCACCTGAAACTCTTGAGCGAGAGTAGCACCACTACCGCAATGCTGAGCGTAGCCGACAAGAGGACATAATCGGGGTTGAGCGGCTCACTGTAGCCCGTGAGTATTCGCCCAACTTGGAGGAGGCTTACGGCTGGATCGCACAGTGATACCAAGCGTAGCCAGCCTGGTAGGAAGCCCAGCGGGTAGTAGACTGGGGGTAGCACGACCGTGAGTGTGTAGAGTGGGTTCGTTATAGCTGACACGTTTGTGGGGTTCTTTATGTTGAGCACTATGGCGAGCGAGAAGAAGCTTCCCGCCACTAGGCTTGCTGGTGCGAGTAGTGCAACCTCCTCGAATACCTTAATAGGCGTGTAGCCAGTTATGTAGAAGAGAATGAATGAGGGTAGAAGCCCCTCCAACATGAAGGGTGAGGTGCCAAGCAGCAACCCTAAAAGGTATATGTGAGGTTTGACGGGTGAGGCTATGAGTCTATCGAGCTCACCACCAAACTTGCTGTAGCCAACAACCTGGGCAACAACATTCGACCCTTGACCCCAAGCCCCAGTCACCACATATGCGAGAGCCAGGTTACTCAGAGCGCCAACACCACCCCAAGCGGTGAGTGTCACTATGAAGCCTAAAGCGGACACTAGTCCCTGAGCCACCCATATTGGCTGTTTTGTAAACACTGAACCCCCAAGTAGGGCGACACCCAAAATCTGCCTAGTTTGTTCCTTCAACTTAACTTACCCCTCCGCTAGCGGGGGTTGAGACGAATACAAGCGTGTATCCACTAAGACTCACTCCCAGAAGAGTAATCAACCTACACTCGCTGACTCCGTGTATCCACCGCTTCACTAGCCTTTCTCCATACTGACGCGATAAAACCATGATAATCCCCGTTCCTTGTAGCGGCTAAAATTAAAATCTCGTTCGGGGAACCATTCATACACCGTCACGCCTTCCACTTGTGAGGTAGAGGTAGGCATCCTCCAGTCCGACTTCGTTTACTGATTCAACTCTGACTTGGGGGTGGAGTGTGGATGCTGCACTCCATGCGTCGGCGCTCGAGTCCGTGTAGCCTATTAGCCTGTCGCCTAGGTCGAGGTAGTGTTCGAACACGCTGTTTATTGGCGCCCAGCCGTGTGGTTTGTTGACTACCACCCTATACTTGTAGGGTAGTTTACCTATGAGCTCGGCGGGTGTTGCTTCAGCTATTGTGTTTCCCTCATGGAATAATACCACCCTGTCGGATACGATTTGCGCCTCATTCATATCATGCGTGGTTAGTACTATACTCACACCTTGACTCACAACCCTCCTCATAATTCTCCACACTTCATGCTTTGCCTCTACATCCACACCGCTAGTCGGCTCATCCAGGAAGACAAGCTCCTTCTTCGCGGAAAGCGTCATTCCCACAGCAACCCTCCTCCTCTGCCCCCCACTAAGTCTAGCACACTTAGTCTTCAAAACACCCCCTAGACCCAGCTCCGAAAGCCATTCAACAGCCATCCGCCTAGCCTCTGAGGGAGAGCAGTCGCCCCTGGTTACAAGATTCCAGCTTACAGCCTCCAATGGTGTGAGCTCCTCCAAGATAAAACCCCAGTAATCCTGCGGTAAATACGAAATACCCCTCCTTATCGCTTGATGACCCCGTAGCACATCGTAGCCAAGAACCTGAACCACGCCGTCACTAGGTTTGAGAAGCGTGCACAGGACTTTAACAGTGGTGGATTTACCAGCACCGTTACGCCCAAGTAGCGTTACAAGCTCTCCCCTCCCAACGCTGAAGCTAGCGTTACGAACACCCCAAGCCTCCCCGTAATGCTTGGATAGACCTTTAACCAACACCACGCTCATGACTAGTCGGGAAAAATACACCCGAAACCATTAAAGCGTAGCACACATTACATGAACACATAAATTGAGCACACAAAATGATTAATAAACACAAGGATGTTATATTCTACAAAAAAATCATCAAGTCTCAACCCCCAAGATAGCCAAACCAAATCTAAAGCTCCCCCAACACTACGAGGTAGCAGAACACCATACGCCGTCTAAGAAGTACCCTATCTTACTTACCCACCCCCCACTGCTAGGTTTCAAAAGTAGTCAGTCAAACAACCCCAAGCCACGTAACCAAATTAAGTAGGCTCAGAGTGTTAGCCTCATGCAATTCGAGGAGAAAATTGTGTGTGATAAAAGCATAGATGAGCTATGGGGGAGGGTATCCAGCTTGGATGATTTCACCAAGTACTGGCATGGCACAAAACGCCTCTCCTCCACCGTGAATAGAGGAGTTATTGAGGCTGACATTGTTTTCGCCTTCGGTGGAAGTGGCCACGCGAAAATAGAAATAGATAATGCAAGCAGGACCCTAACGATTAGGTATGTGCAAGGCCCGTTCAAAGGCACCCAGAAGATATGGGTTGAAAAGGGCGTCATAGCAAGCAGCTGGAACATAAAATTCAACGGTGTATACAGGCTTCTGGATGGCTGGAATGAGAAGCACTTCAGGCAGGGAACAACAAACGCCCTTAGAAGACTTTGCGGGGAGATAACAGATGCTTAGCTCGGCAAGCTGACTCGCCGTAGTCTGCCCCCACAAACACATCCACGATGCTGGGCTTCAAAGTAGACAAGGGGAATATACCAACGATGACAATCACACTCCCAACACAATGAAATCGGAGGTCTACGATTTATTTCGGAGAGATTCAATAAACACCCTGGGCTATCCGCCAAATTCCACTTAACAATAACGACGATAAACTGAATGGGAATCGGGGTGGTTCTACGAAATGAGGCCTCAACGCTACTGTTTGGCGTGCGGAAAACGTGTGTTATACAGCTTCCAAAACCTCGCCTTTTAGGGGGGATCTCAAAGGTATAAATGCACGCAGAGAAAATACTCGGTGTGCGTGTGAGGGCTTACCGCTTCCGAGCTTACTCATCAAAGACCACGGCGGGTGAGGGTGT
>CADDZQ010000080.1 GCA_902812505.1 archaeon | reverse complement strand
CTTTGGCTGCCTATCCATCACCAGTCGCTCCCCATGGGCATAGCACGTGCGCTCTGCCCATGCAATGGCTTGTTTCTTCTTTTGGAATACAGGGGAAGTGGCGTATTGGCCACTTCCAATTTTTGCCGTCGCCGTCCAGCCGCCCGCGCGGCCAGTACCAGCAACAGAATACACCACATACTGCTTCATATGTTCACCACCTTTCAAGGTATCAAGGTAATGTGGGTATGTACAAGCTATGTACAGAAGGCAGGCCGTGACTGGCTAGATCACGGTAGGCGCCTTCTCATACATAGTGTGCTATGTGTTACGTTTTCTGCTGCGATGTTACTACGAGTGCGTCATTCTGTCCGCATCTGAGAGCATAGCACTCTCACAAAACCTGCGAACAGTCCGCGAAGGCACTACGATTGTCGACTATCCACAGCATAACTGGCAGTATCTGGAAACATGCCAGTCATAGGCCGTGCATAATCCAAGTCTCAAAATGAGACATTATGGCATTCTGCCCCACCCTGTCACACTGGGGCAGTCTCAAAATGAGATCGCCCAAATATTTCCAGCTGCTGCCAGCATTTCAGATTGCCGGCGAGGTCACCAACCCGAACAGCCACGTTGTCAAGGATCACCAGTTAGCAATACTCTCCACATCGCCAACCAGAGGAGCCGGTACAATGTTCCAGCCTTACCCTGCTGGTGTCGAACAGTAGTTCATCCTGCTATCGCTCGAGCGCTTCGCTCGCTCCCCAGTGCTGCATCGCACCACCCCTTTGTGTTTACATCATAGCATATTATACGCATCGTGTCAATACCCAACGTAAAAAATTTTTTCCTCGTTTTTATGCTTGTTGTCACCATACAAGTGTTCTCCGAACAGTATGTTTTCCGGCAACATTATCGTGTATACAAGTTGTTAGAGATAGTTAACTTGGTTAACTATTTAGCAAGGTGAAATATTAGCATAGTAAACTATTAGGATTTTAACTATTTAGCAAAGTGAAATATTAGAAGATAGAATTGTTTGATAGTTCAAGCTTCTATAAATTAGAATCAGGAATGATTTTAATTTATAGAAGTATGGGTACCCCGGTCTGGCGAGAAGAGGCGTAGCGGGACTGTTGGGTACACACAAGCTTTCCATACTCGCGCTAATTTTTCAAACTTGCCCTTACGCGTATACCCATGATCATCTTGATCATCTTGATCATCTTGACCCTCTAGCCCTTGATATTACTGGATTTTTAAGATGATCATACCCACCCTACCATGATCATCTTCATGATCATCTTCATTCTCTTAATAGTTATTATTATTATTAAGGTACATAAAGAAGATGATCAAGATGATCATCAAGATGATCATATATGATCATCTTGTTAGCCCAGTATTCATGCGGGTTAGAGGGAAGATGATCAAGATGATCATAGGAACACGTGAAGGGATTTTTCGAGGGGAATTTGATCATCTTCAGGGGAAAAATAAAGGTTATGGCAACTGCCATAACCATACTTTACCAGACTTTTTGGCTATTATTCCCAAATCCTTTTTGGCTCGTCTTAAAGAGACTTCACTTATACCTGATTCCTTGGCCTTTTCAATTACTTCTCCCGCTGGTGATGGCCCCTCAGATAGCCAGGCCTGCAGGAATTCCTTAGCTTCATCCAACTTGCTTTTATCATCGTTTCCTGGGGATGTTTGATTACCACCGGTAAGCTCGTCTGGGTCGGCGTCGCATGTACCCTGCCATTGAAATGGTGGGGTGTCATATTCGTTGAGGGTATATACCAAAGCCTCTCTTAGTTGAGGGGCTAAATTGCTTTTTGCGTGTGCTACCAGACACCTGGTGTTGTCTTTGGGGTCACGGGTAACGATTAGCCCTGACCTGCCTGTACCGATGAAGTCTATACTGCCCAGGCCGCGATATATGGCCTTGCCTCCCTCCTTACGCATGTGACGGCAAATTATGGTAGCGCAGTTTATTTGCCTGGTCAGTTCTAACAATTTGTTCAGCATTTTGCGGACGGAAACTGCTTTGTCATTATCAAATGATTTTTCTGTCGTGGCGTAAAGGGTTATGGGGTCTACTACTATCAGGTCTGGATTTAGGCTCTCTATTTTTTCTCTGATTGCGTCAAGGTGTTCGGCTGTGGCTGTTTCTCCTTCTGGCCCTATGAACAGGTAGATTTTATCCAGGTCGACACCCAGGTCTTCCAGTCTTCCACGAACAGTTTTGGGTATGGAATCTTCTGTAGTCAGAATCAGAATTGTGTTGTCTGTAGTAACAGTGTGGTCATAGGGAACTTTACACACCCTGGAGCCTGTTAAACCTGCGGCCAGGGCCATCCAGACCCAGGACTTTCCTACTCCGGGGTCACCATCCAGCAGTGTGATTTCCCCCCTTGGTAAGAATGGGTAAATTAAAAATTTTGGGTTTTCTCGCTTTACGTATTTCAGTTTGGTCATTTTAATGGTTTTTAATGGCGTGGTGGAAGATTTCAGGATTATGGGGCTTTTGACACCATGCTTACAACTACGGCAAAATTCGTCTGTGATATTGTCGCGGATGTATTTGCATGTGTGTGGCCCGGCGGCAGTTAGGGCATGTTCTAATTTTTGCGAGGTTTCTTCTCTTTTGTATTTCGGGTAGGGTTGAGAGAGAATATGACAGAGTTCTTCCCCGCCCTGGCAGCGCCCCAGGATGGAGAGCATGGCGTACCATTCTGGTTCGGGAAGGGTTCTGGCGTCGTCCCGGCAGTGCCGGATGAAAGCGCACTGCTCTAAAATAGCGGCGGCGCTGGCTGGTGCGCCGCTCCATTCGTAATCATAGGTTGTGTCGTGGTTGGTGTCCTGCGGATCAGGCAGGACGTTTTTTATTTCTTCCAGAGTATACCGTTGGCCGCTTTCGTGAATGATGCTAACAAGAGCATTGCCCCTGGTGTTCAAGGTTCCGGGCACCCGGAGCACCCGGGCCAAGTCACTGGTGCTGTCAAGATGAAAGCCCTTACTGGAAAAGATTTGTTTGAAATGCTGGTTGAAGCTCTTCAGCAGAGCTTGGGCGCGGAGGCGATCCTCCGAGCCGTTGAAAACCCATAATTCGTTGAACAGCCAGTAAACGTGCAGGCCCCCTCCGCTATGCACGATGATAGTTGGCTCCAGCGGAAATTCAGCCAGCAGTTCAAAGGCGGTGTCCATGTCGGGAGGGTAGTTTTTGCCGTTGTCTTTTTGGAAGTCAACGTCCAACCAAACGCCCGGTATGGCGATGGTGGTGGCGGATTTGCCCCGCATGTAAGAAGGAACCTTCTTCTCCTGAAGGCAGACGCCGAAATAAATGTTTTTGGAAAAGGAAGCATCCCCCTGGTCGATAAGCCCCTCGATTTGAGGGGCTTCGATGCAGGCGGAGCGTTTTATTTCTTTGTCAAAAAAAACCAGGAAACCGGGGAAGTTATCCCCGTAAAGAGTGCGGAAGAACTCTATTGTCTGCATATGGAGTTGTTCACCGCCTTTTTAATGCGCCAGTTTGTATTTTTCTACTGCCAGGTTTACCTTCATGTCCCACAAGGGGTCGTCCGTCCAGGCAAAGCAGTAACCGTATTTTTCGGGAAAATATTTGCAACTGGTAAGTACGCGGCAGAATGTAACTTTGTTTTCTTTTTTGATCGCTTTCAGGCAGGTTTCACAGG
>CADDZQ010000079.1 GCA_902812505.1 archaeon | reverse complement strand
TAGCTGAGAGGGCGTTGAGTTTCATCCTTATTTCTCTACTCCTTGAGAGGTACTTTAATCTCAAGGGGAATTCGAGTTTCCTGAACGGTTTCTCACCCAGAAGCTGGGGGGCGTAGCACATGAAGTCTTCAGCGAACTTTCTTTGCTCATACACGCGGAACCTATCTGCTCGATATGCGTATACGCTAGCCTTACTGAGCGCATCACAGCACTCTTGTATTGTTTCGGGGGGTTTAGGGTAAGCTGGCAGATTCTCAGCGAGCCAAGCGTAAATAGTATCCCAATCCGCTACACTGTTTGTAACAATGTTTTTAGCAGTGTAGATGGACTGTGAGCGTATAAGGTCGAGCACGGTTTTGTACGCATATATCTGCGTGTCCCTCCTCGTTACCCAGTTGATATCAGAACTCCTCACAACCTGCTCGCCTGAGCACACCGCTTGCAGGTCGTTTATTGCCGCTCTCAGATCGCCGCCCGCGTTTTCAGCGATATCCTTTAACACTTCTTGCTCTACTCTCACACCCTCAGAGCGGCAGATCTTGCCCAGTAAACCCTGTATTTGGTCTGAGCGAACCCTGTCGAACTTGATTTGGGTGCAGTACTCCTGCCTTAGATAGTAGAGTTTGCGGTTAGAGTAGAGTGCGTCTTGGTCGTTCATCGTGAACACAACTGGGACTCTGGTGTTTTTGAGAACTTCGAAGAGGCGTTCTGTTTCAGTAAAGGCACTCAGTGTTACCTCAACCTCTTCGATTAGAATAAGTTTACGTGATGCACCGAAAAGTGTGGCTGTGGTTGAAGCCGTCTCTGAAAGCTTTTCGAGTGTTACACTTACACCTATGTTTTCGCGGTTTACCTCTATCACATCTAAGCCAAGAGTGTTAGCCACAAGGTAAACCAGCGTGGTTTTTCCAACTCCGGGTGGACCTATTAGTAGAGCCCACCTGTTTTTAGGGGTCCACTTATCGAGCCACTCATAGAAAGCGGTCTTCGCCTGTTTGTTGCCCACGAATTCCTCCAAAGTTTTCGGGGCATACTTTACTGTCCACATCGCTGTACTCAAAGTCTAGCTCACTTCTTAATGGAAGCCATCTTTGCTAGGAGTGCATCAAGCTGAACCTCCCCATCTGAGCCTTGTACTAGTCTGAACTCGACCTCACCCAAGTATCCAAGTACTTCCACCTTTACCTTATCTGGTAAGCCACTCTTGACTATTTCCCGGTATATTTGTCTGACTACATCTTCAGGGGGGATCGCCTTTAAGTAGAGCACATCCTGGAGCTTCCTACGGGCATCATTGAATTTGCCTTCGAGCGAAAGGTCGATGATCTGGCTTATATCGGCTAAGTAAACAGACCCCAAAACCTCTAACACGTTCTGCTTATCCACCTTTTTGTTGAGTACCGCCAGACTCTGAAGAGTGTTTATACACATTCTAAGGTCCCCTTGATGCTCGTCGTAGATCGCCTCCAAACCTTCGCGATCATACTTCAAGCCCTCCTGCTCCGCGATATACCTCAGTCTCTCCACGACGTCATTCTTCGACAGTCTTGTAAAGCGGAAAACCGCGCACCTACTCTGTATTGGCTCGATTATCCGGTTAGAATAGTTGGCTATAAGTATGAATCTGCATACATTAGAATATATCTCCATGGTTCTACGCAAGGCCTGCTGGGCTTCGGGCGTCATATTATCGGCCTCATCAAGCACCAGTATCTTGAAGGGTATTCCACTAAACGTGGTTGTCCTAGCATAGTCCTTGATCTGTGTTCTTACAACATCAATCCTATTATCCGAACTAGCGTTAAGCTCAAGGTAACCCTCCCTAAAGTGCTCGCCAAGAATATCCCTCGAGAGGCAAATAGCCGCCGTCGTCTTACCCACACCTGGTGGACCTATGAAAAGACAGTGCGGCATATTCTTTTGACGAGCAAACTGTTTGAGTCGGAGCACTACAGCATCATTTCCAACGAGGTCGTCAAGCTTCTTGGGCCTATATTTCTCAGTCCAGATCATCTCTTCGTCGGAGCTCATAAACGCTGACCAGCTACCAATGAATATCCTCTTTTAAGAAATAAACTTTTGTGTATCCAACCCACTTGTCACTGTGGTCAACCTCTCCTTAAACTTATCTACACATCGCGCTACTGACCCTCGGAGTTGTGGGGTTTAAGCTTGCTGTGTAAGCCTGAAATAAAAAGTGCGTTTTAGCCGCTCCTTTAAGCGAGGCGCCCTAGGTCTGGTTGCCACTTATGGTTCCCAGCGCTGAATAATACTTCTCCTAATGTGAGCTCCACCCCTATTAGTAGGGCAGTTCCCCCTCTAACCACAGGCTCCACTCCCCCCAAAGGATAAGTTGGCTCAGCCAGTATGCGGAGGAGTTGGTCCCCCACATAGTCTATCATAGATACAAGCGATTCTAGTTTGGGCTACGTTTTTGGTTTTAGTGAAAAACCAAACTCGGGGGATTTTGACAAAGAAACGACAAGCCTCACCCTTCATGGTAGACCAAAAATCTGTGGCTGATTAACGACGAACACTAAAATGATTTTTGATCTAGAGTTTAAGGTGTGGGGAAGCATGAATGCTATAAACTGAGTTTATTAGTTTCCGAGGATATTATATTTTGAGGATATGACGCGTGATTTTAGGCTTATACATAGGTATGTTCTGTTGCTGTATCTTCAAAAACCAGTTATGGTAAGGTTTAAGAAAACCATTCAGGGTTTGTCTGACTATTCTCCTAGTCTCCCTGAACCCGTAGAAGAAGGCTATGAGACAAACGTTCCAAGATGGCTTGCGGAGTGGCTCATAGAAAAGGGTTATGCTGAGTACACTTCTCAGCAAACTTCGTTGAGACAACAACTAGCAAGGAGTATATGGCAGGAGGAACAAGGTACAAATCCTCAAAAACTCGTAGAGAATTACTACGCTGAACTTAAGAAGCCGATAGAGGATATGTTAAGGTCGAATGACCCTAATTTCGCGGCCGCCCAATCTATGCTTCAAGACCTCCTGCGAATGAGGATTAAAAAGATAAGGCGTATGGCTGAATCCAACGCAAAATCTGAGGCATTCGATGCACTATTACCCGAAGAGAAAGCTTGGTATGAGGAGTATCGAAAACTTTTCCAAGATTGGATTGACCCCGTCTGGTTTATGTATCCCACAGGGTTTAAAGTGGATTTCTGGATGAATCTAAATGAGTGAATTGACGATAGACGAGCTCCCTATCCCTCCTCAAGTAAAGGAGGTGATGTATGAAAGACATATAGAAAAGCTTTGGCCTCCGCAGGTTGAATCAATAAAGGCTGGGTTGCTCGACGGGGAATCCATGACTGTGAGCGCACCTACATCCAGCGGTAAAACACTTATCGCCGAACTCATGATAACCAAAGTACTGCTTGAAAATGGTGGGAAAGCCCTATACCTTGTTCCGCTTAGAGCTCTCGCCGCGCAGAAGCTAGAGGAATTAAAGAAGTGGGAAAGGCTTGGAATACGCGTTGCATCGAGTACCGGTGATTTTGATAGGTATGACAAGTGGCTCGCTGACTATGATATAGTGATTTTGACTTATGAAAAGTGTGACTCGATTTTGAGGCGGAGAGCAACTGAGTCGTGGGTGACGGAGACTAAAGTTGTGGTCGCCGACGAAGTGCATCTGGTTGGTGACTCCTCACGTGGACCAACACTTGAAGTTGTGTTAACAAGACTTAAGA
>CADDZQ010000078.1 GCA_902812505.1 archaeon | reverse complement strand
CACTAGGACATCTTCGATCTTCTTGGATTTGCCGTTCTTAAACTCCCATGCCTCTTCAGGCTTAACGAGGACCTCAAACCTATGGCCACCCACCTCCAACCTTGCTATAACATACTTGGAGCTCAATTTGAACCAGACCCCTCCAACTTTTCTATAATCGCGGAAACCTCAGCCTGTGTGAGTTTAACGAACAACCCAGTGCTCCTCCTAGCCAACCCAGCTTCAATCTTCTCAGGGTCGAAGGTCACACTCGTCTGAAGCGCCTCCTGTTTGGCTTTACGTAGAGCCTGAAGCGCTGTGACCAACGCCTGCTCAAGACTCATACTCGACGTGTACCTATCCTTAAAGAAGTCGGTTATCGCCTGGTCATACATGCCTATGGTGACCGCCTTATAACTCGTGTATGCACCACTCACATCGGTCATAAAGAGTTTGGGCACACCCCGACTTATACCCGCCGTGATAAACGCAACGCCGAAGGGACGCGTGCCCCCATGCTGGGTATAGGCCTGCATCACGTCGCCCATCCTCTTGGTCAAAGCCTCTACATCTATATCCTCATCATACATGATGCGGTGAGTCTGAGCGTAAACGCGGGCATCATCTATGAGAACGCGCGCATCAGAGGATAGCCCAGCGTACCCCACCCCTATATGTCTATCCACTAAGAGAACCTTCTCGGGCGCCGAGACGTCCACGAGCGGTGAAGGCTTAATCCTCTCGGCAACAATTGCCACACCCTCATCCACCTTTATGCCCATAGTGGTCGAACCCTTCTTTACAGGCTCCATAGCATACTCTAACTGGTAGATTCGACCATCGGGTGAAAACATTGTTATGGCCCTATCGTAGCCCGCAAAATACATTCCAGACATTTTGTTTATAAACAATCAAAACCAAACAGATATATAAATGAAACCTACCCATCCACCATGGATAGACAAATGCGTTACTAGTCTTGGGTGAGCTTTTGATACGTTGACTCCAGAAGCTCTGGCATAACCTTTGTGGAGGCCACAATCGGCATAAAGTCGGTGTCACCTCTCCATCGGGGTACCACGTGGATGTGTAGATGCTCTGGGAGACCAGCGCCCCCTGCAACACCGATATTCACACCTACATTAAGCCCGTCTGGTTTAAGCCTAGACTTTACTCGGCTCATCCACTTCAGGAGAGTCCTATACAACCCCAACGACTCCTCCTCACCAAGCAAGGAGAAGTCATCCACGTGGCGCACAGGAGCCACGAGTAGATGCCCCGGATTATAGGGGTAGAGGTTGAGTATCGTAAGCGCGTGGGGATTCCTCTCTAAAACCAGTTTCTCCCTAGAGGGATTCCCCGCCGCATCACACAGAAAACAACCGTGGGTAGACTCGCTCCAAGACTCGACGTAAACCATCCTCCACGGCGCCCAGAGGTTCTTCAATGACATCACTAAACACCACACGAGACGGATACATATCTTTGTAGCGGAGACCCTCCAAGGTTAAACCGTTCTAGGCGGCTTTGAGTTCCCTTATCCTCTTTAAGACTTCTAGCATCTGGTTCAGGCGCTCGAAGCCGTCCACGCTTGGCTCATCCGACGAGCTTATCTTATCAATCTCTTTGTGAATCATGTTAACCATCAGCTCCTCGAGCTCTGCAAGAACGGATGGGAGTGAGAGCTTCTCAACTATCTCCTCATCTTTGGAGACTATGACAACCCTCTTCTGACAGTTCACACAGTACACTTCACCCGACTTCTCCTGGACTAGTGGGGTCGAGCACACAGGACATGACTCCGCAAGCAGCTTTCCACCCTCCATCAAAACCTTAGCTATCTTTTTACTTGCCTGAGACACACATGAAAACGCACACAAAACTATATATCTCTATCTCCCATCAATGGTTTGGTGAATGAAAAATGGCTCTGAGAATCAGTAATGACGAGAAAATTAAGCAGGCATCGGTTTTACTCCAACAGATATCGGATGACAACACTATACCACGAAACATACGGAGAACCGCTCAGGAGGCGTTAAAAACACTTCAAACCAAGAATCTCACACCGGGTGTTAGGGCGGCGAACGCTATAAGCATAATAGACCAGATATCCCAAGACCCCAACATGCCCCCGCACACACGTGTACAGCTATGGCAAATAGTGAGCACCCTAGAGACCGTGAAAGATTAGGTGTAGCGGTGTTTCGGCGCCAAACCATACTTCTCGGGGGAGGCGCCGCAAACCAATGATTCGGCTACTCTACTGATTACTTGGCGCCGCTGCCTTGAGGTTGAGTAGGTTCACGCGCACCTCACCCATCTTGTTTATTATGCTAGCCGCCTCACGAGATACATACTCCTCTATCCTACCTTCATCGCATATCTTGGGTAGGTCTGGGTCTATGGGTAGGCTGCCCAACACCTTCAGGCCGAAGCGATCGGCAAGCTGATTCCTCGCCTCACCATAGATGTACACACGCTCTCCACAGTGTGGGCAAACCATGTAAACCATATTCTCAACCAATCCAAACACAGACACATTCATCTTTTTGGCCATGTTCACAGCCTTACCCACAATAACCTGAGCGAGCTCCTGCGGTGAGGTCACAACGATGAAGCCGTCGAGGGGAAGCGACTGGAACACGGTGAGAGGTGCATCGCTCGTACCAGGCGGCAGGTCCACTAGCATATAGTCGAGCTCACCCCAATCAACATCAGTGTAGAGCTGCCTTATCACACCGTTTATTATGGGTCCACGCCAAATGGTCGCATCCGATTCGCTTGGGAGAATAAGGTTCACCGAGACAATTTTAATACCGCCCGCTGTGGTGGCTGGGAATATCTTTTTCCCATCGGTTTCAAGCTTTGTTTTAACCCCGAACAGTCTGGGTATACTCGGGCCAGTTACATCGGCGTCTAGTATGCCAACCCTGAAACCCCTCCTCGCCAACTCGACTGCTAGGATGGCTGTAACGGTACTTTTACCAACACCACCCTTACCTGAACCCACCGCCACAATGTTGTGTATGAGGCCCTTACTCAGCCTGCTTATGGGGCCCACCCCCATCACACCCTGAGGTTGCCCGCCAGCTTGGCTCTGTATCCTTGTGCGCCTGATCTCTTGAACCCTCTGTATCAACGCGCCCCTCTCGGACTCGCTCATCGAAGTGAACTTAATGTTCACATTGGATGCCCCCAGCCCTGTGAGCGCCGAATTAACATCCCTCCTGATGGTCGCTGTGAGCGGGCATTCGGGAACAGTTAGCGCTATCTCTAAGTCCACCTCGCCCCCAACGCTAACATTGACCCCTCTTACCATGTTGAGGTCGACGATGCTTTCACCGATTTCGGGGTCACGTATCCCCTTCAATACTTCGAGTATTTTCTCCTTTGTGAGCATTCTACACTACCCACTATAGCGTCAACCCATAATAAAAGGCCTAGTTCTAAAGATTATATCTTAATTTTATCTTCATAATGTATCTGATTGCTAGTATAGTATATATGTATGTGAGTAATAATTGGTTTAATGGTGTTCAAGCTACCAAAAAAGAAACCGAAAGCCGACAAGACAGCTGAAGCTGCACTCCACTATACCTTCACTGAGACCATGGCGACATTCGCCTTCCGACACTTCGGAAAAATATCCCAGAAAATGCTCAAATTCATGCCAGACTCACAATCACTCTTCCTCAAGAGTGGTTTAAACTATACTCCTGAAGTGTTCTATTCACTAGTAATACTCTCCTCACTACTAACACTCCCCATATCAGCAGTGACCATACTCCTAATAGTACTAAACCACAGACTCCTAGTGCTCTTCCCACTTATACTCCTACCCCTCAT
>CADDZQ010000077.1 GCA_902812505.1 archaeon | reverse complement strand
CACCCACACCCACCCCCCGCGTGCTAACCAGTAAAAAGTTGGCGTCTGAAGAGTAAACCCGAAGACCATGAAGACCGGCCAGTCGCTCAGCTAACACATCCCTCTCCCTGCGGACATATAGAGTGCTAGACCTAATATATTCAGTGTCTGCTAACGCGGCGAGTAGGCCCACTTCACCCATGACACCAACACTCCAGGGTTGCTGCAGTGAGCGTATCAGGTGAGCTATTCGAGTGGATGCGGCCCCATAGCCCACCCGCAGACCCGGAACCGCGAACAGTTTCGCAGGAGACCTAAGAACGATGAGATTATCGTAGCCCTCCACCTGTTTAAGCACACTGTTACCCTCTGGGTCTGCTGTGAACTCAACAAAGCTCTCGTCAACAACAACGACAGAGTTAAGCCTGCAAGACTCGGAGACAACCTCCTCAACACCGCGTGCATTGAATGATTGAGCTGTCGGATTGTTGG
The DNA here is from genome assembly GCA_902812505.1 of archaeon. Taxonomy (GTDB): domain Archaea; phylum Thermoproteota; class Thermoprotei_A; order Marsarchaeales; family Marsarchaeaceae; genus ECH-B-1. The sequence continues at coordinate 3,381 of CADDZQ010000077.1, read as the reverse complement.
GGTTACACAGAAAGACGAGTCCATTACGCGGTATACCCTTAATAATATCGTCGACTTCAAACCTCAGATCATCCCTGCGTGGAAACACGAAGCTAGGCCTACCCATGAACCTGGCGGCAGCTACTTCATATTCCCCGAATGTGGGCTCAGCTATGAGAACACGAAACCCACTCCCGCGCAACCTCCAGACAACCTGAGCCGCAAGATATATCAACTCGGTTGAACCACACCCAACCAGAATCTCATCGAATCTAAGCCCATTAGCCTCACTCAACGCTTCACGTAGCCTACGATGCTCTGGATCAGGGTAGCGGGTTACGAAGTCCAAGCTGGATTTTAAGGCCTCAAGCAGACTACGGGGTGGGCCGAGGGGATTGGTGTTCGCGCTGAAATCGATAAGCCCATCAGGCTTATCCCAAACATCACCTCCATGTCTAACCCGCCTTACAAACATAAGACACAAAGCCTCCACTTAGCATACACCGAAAAAGGCTTTATTTGTTATTTTAGAACAACAGCACTGGGGCAACGCTTCCCGCATCAAGCTGTGCGTAGCGACCAAGACACCAACGACCAACTTGCTTGAACGCCCACGCCAAAAGACCCCTTGCACCACACCTAAAAGAGCATCGTTTAGCAACATAGCTCAACCAATAGGATGGATTATCCAAACATACTTATTAAACATTCACATTATTAAGAAGCAGTCTGATCTAAATATTAATTGTTAAAATAATCGAACTATATTTTCATATAATACGACATCTAATTAGTTTTAAATATACATCTAATACAATTTACTTATAAGGTTAGCCTTATTTCATTTTTGAGCTGTTCATGCTATTAACTTGAAGACCCTCTTAACACTCAACCACTCGTATTCCACTGTGCGCTCTACTACGATGGTCTGCCAACCCTAAAATTAGGCTCAGAGATTGGTTGTATGTGAAGTTCTACACCAAGTCGGGTGATAGGGGTGACACGTCTCTTTACGGCGGAGTGCGCATTAAGAAGAGTGAGAAAAGGGTGGTTGCTTACGGCGGGGTTGACGAGCTCAACAGTGTGCTAGGCCTCGCAAGGAGCTCTATAACTGATGAGCGAACAAAGCAAATACTATTCAGGGAGCAGCTTAGACTCTTCAGGCTTGGAGCAGACCTAGCCACACCCCTAGACGCCAAGACCCCTAAACCCCTGCGTAGAATATCTGAGGTGGACATTGAAGATGTGGAGAACACAATAGACTCCCTCAAAGCGAGCCCGCCCCACGCGTTCATTGTACCAGGAAGCAGTCAAGAATCCGCGCTACTACACTTTGCTAGAACTGTGTGCCGAAGGGTTGAGAGAGATGTGTGGGCTCTATGCGCAGAGGATACACAAACAAACACGACCACAGCGGTGTACCTCAACAGGCTTTCAAGCCTACTATTCACACTAGCGGTGTACATAAACCAGAAGACGAGTGTAGCCGAGGACTACTGGCACCCCGAGTAGGAATAAAGCACCTAAAAAACGTGTGTCGGGGGGAGGGATGGGAAGCTACCTATCTACTCTACAATGTGCTATATTTTGGCGGGTTCGAACACAACAAGCTTCCCACCGCTCAACCCAGCTACCTGCCTCGCGTAGGCAACGTGACCATCATCGGGGTAAGCCACCAGTAAGAGTATGGGTGAGTCCACCAAGCACTCCATAAACTGCACCAGCTTCCTCTTGAAGCCATCGGCATCCTTCGCATCCAAATAGTTCGCGAGCCTCTTCAGCAAACCAATGGGCACCTCTACTAGACCCACACTATCATCATCCCCATCGCAACTCAACTCAGACTCCCCATGAACACCCTGCTCGAAGACATTTCCATCCCCCTCTCCATTCTCACGCTCATCGTCTACACTACTCAGGGCTTCAATCCTCATCCTTATAGCCTCAGTATCGTATCCCTGAGGTGGAACGGGTTCTTCAGCCTCCTCCAGCAATCGCCCAACCAAGTCCAGCAGAGACCTATCCTCCGTAGACTTATCTTCCCCAACTCCATGATCGACGTGCACCGAGTCTTGACTCGTTTCTAGACCGGTTTCCTTGAGCAGCCTGAGCACAGTCTTCTTATCCCTGATATGTAGGGCGCGCAGTAAGTCGTATATGGAGGTGAATCCACCATAGCTATTTAATATATAGCGTACAAGCCTCTGATACTCCTCCTTTGAGGGTTGGAGCCTGAAGAAGTTCTCTATCAGCGGAACCAAGTTCTGGGTTTCGGGCGGCATATTCAAGACGAGCGCCGGTGCACGCGGCCATCCGAGCTTCCTAAGCGCATAGTACCTCCTATAGCCAGCCACTAATCTGTAGGCCTTTTTATCCCTATATATGATTAGGGGGTTGAGGAGACCGAACCTGCGTATATTCTCCGCCAACTCATCAACATCATAGTCATCCCTATACCTCAATTCATCGAGGACACGTATCTGGTCAATGGGAACCATCTCAAAACTATAAACAGACATAGGGTGGTAGGCTACAAGTGACGGCAAGTAAACCCTGCCATCCGTGTCTGGGTCGTGAATGTAGAGCCCACCCTTATCATCACTTTCAAGGAAGACCAGCCCACCAATATAGTAACCATTCCTTGACGAAGTGAACTCCTCCACACTCATAGTCACCGGCGTGATAACACTCCTAAATTCGTCCGGTATGAGGGAGAGCAACCCCCTATATGCGTCCTCACTATAGTAGAGCCTATACCCCAAGCACACCGTTGCACCCTTAAACGTCACGTGTGGTAGCGTGTACACCAGAACCCTCGCACCATCCCCCTTAAGGGCCAAACCCTCCTTATATAGCAGGGTTTGAACACGCTTAGCAGTCAGACGGGTCGAACCACTCAGCGACATAAAAGAACCCTGTTTTAATGTCTTAACAGCTTTTAAACGCTTAACCCCAGACCTACGCATTTTTAAAACATCCCGGGCACTGCCTATTGCCGCTGGATGCGGCGCCCCAAAATTGCGGGATCAGTGTTCTTAATGACTTCTTCGAAGGGTTTGAATCGGCTTAAGAGCATATGGAGAGCCATACCGCTCTCTATACTGGTAGAGTACGACCCCCACACTCTCCCCGTAGATAAGAGTACAAACGACTTGAATGTGGCATCAAGCGTAGAGTCTATTTTCACCACCCTCAACACTTGTTTCCCCCTGAACTTCCTTGTATAGGCGGAGCCCACCCTCTGCCCCGTCCTCCTAAGGAAGCCCAGCTCGTCGAGCGGCGTGTACCGCCACCAAGCCATCTCGACTAGCATAGCGTGCTCGACCTCCAGTGAGTATTTACCCCAGAGAGAGCCGTACTTTTGCTCTATGAACTTTCTGAAGTAGCCGTCGAGCTCTTTGT
>CADDZQ010000076.1 GCA_902812505.1 archaeon | reverse complement strand
ATTCAAGGATCTGGTCGTATATGATGGCTCGCTCATCAAGCTACACGACATGCTGGCCGAAAAGTTCCCCGGGGCGAGACACAAGGCCGAACTCAAGATACGCCTCGCCATCGGCCTCACCGGCAACGGCTTGACCCCCTAATATTGGACAATTACTCTTAATAGCTTTCGGTGTCGTACGATTTCATGAAATCTAAGCCTCTTAATGCGCCGCCCTTGACCTGGAGCCTCTGCAGGCTGTGTTTCCAAGGGATAACGGGATGTGGCTTGAGCCATATCCCTTTGCCGGTGTTAGGCTAACACAGCCTGCCTCTCCAGGTCAAGGGTCTCCGCTTCGCTCCGATGAACGGCTGAACTTACGGAAAATACGATTCTTAAACCCGTACCTGGCGAATCCGGAAAGCTTGATTCTGTAACAATAGGCTGTAAAATTCATCGGGGGTATGGTATTTTAAGCTGGAATGAATGCGCCTGTTGTTATAATGCCTCATAAAATCAACCACTGTTTTATAGGCCTCAGCATAAGAACTGAATTCGTATCGTGATAGGCATTCCTCCTCGAAAATGCTGTGAAACGATTCGATATGAGCATTTTTGTTGGGCGTCTTGAACGGTATCCGTTCATGCTCAATTTCTAGCTCCAGGCAGGTTGACTCAAACGCGTTGCTGATGTATTGTGGCCCGTTATCCGAGCGGATTACCGGTTTGGTTACCTTCTTGCCGTATAGTTGTCTTTTAAAAAGTGAGTTTTTCAGTATTCTAGCGGCATCGCCGCCATCGCATGACAGCCCAATGTGATAATCGATGATGGAGCGGTCAAACACATCAATGACTGACATGACGTAGAAATAACGGTTTTCTCCAGAAACATAGCCATACTTCAAATCTGTTTCCCATAATTGGTTGGATGCCGTGATCACATGATTTCTTGCTAAACGCCGGGGGTGCTTATTTTTCAGTTTTCGCTGCGGCCGCAGGATATCCAGTTCCTTGCACAAGCGATACACCTTTTTCTTGTTGATCACGAGGCCATGGTTTCGGCGCAGGGCATAGGTAAGCTTCTTGTATCCATAGGCTTCCCCTTCGTCTGAAATCAGTTCGCAGAGCCATTCTTTGATCTGTTCGTTGCATACAGGTTTACCATCTACCGTACAGGAGTATCGGGTATTCTTGCGGCCACTCCCGGGTTTACGTGTCCTTGGTTTGTATCGTAACCTGTGATAATAGGTTGATCTGCTGAGTCTGATAACTCGCAATACAAATGAAGCAGGGTAACCAAGGGATATCCATTTGTAAGCTATGTTTACCTTATCCTCAATTGTGGGTTTGTTTTTTTTAAAAGATCACGCAGAATCTCATTTTCCAGTTCCTTTTTGCCAAGCAATTTTTTGAGTTGCTCATTCTCATTTAGCAGTTCTTTGTGGTTCTGAGGTACTCTGGGAATTGTACGATTTACATCATTATTTTTTGATTGTCTGACCCACCTGCTTACTATATTCTGGTTAATATCGTATTTACGGGCAACAATGGAACTATTACCAACTTCTAGGGCTTCCTTAACAATCTGTTGTTTGAATTCTGGTGAATAGTGTTTTCGCTGCATGTGCTTTTCCTCCCCCCAATAGGATAACAGATTAAGCGGATCTGTCCAACCTTTTTTGGGGGCTAAATACAGGGACACGTCATAGTCACATTTAAAAAAAATTGTTTTACATCATTATCCATATAGCACACAAAATATATGGATACATTTTATTACATTAATATCTAAAAGTAGGGATAGATAGCAGTTAATTGAAATATTATTCTAATTTTACGGCATCAAAGGCATAGTAACCCCTTGGTTATGACTATTTGTTAAATCCCGACCAACTCTAATGCATTTCGTTGGTTCAGTACCATACCACGCAAACCCATGGCAATGTTTTTGATTCCGCGCAAGCGAAAAAGGGCAATTGCCAGGTTGCGCATAGAAGCAAGCACACGGGGCGCCGATCCTTTTTTGATTTGGCAGCGGTCTTCGCCAAAAGTTACATCGCGGACATAATGGGAACTGTTTTCAATACTCCAGTGATTGCGAACCAGTTCTAATAAACGTTCGTTGCCCGCCTTATCGTGGGAAACGCTGGTTATATAGTAGGAAGTTTCAGTGCTGACTTTACCGGTTTTGATCTCCGTAAATTCACGGTAAATCCTGATTACCTGGGCAACGTAGGGAAAATTAATTCCCTCAACGGTGGTGGTGGACTGAACAACCCGTTTCTCAATCCGGCCATGCCCTTTTTCCAGAGTTGTATACTTTGGAGTAAAGACATCCAAGGGAAGGTTGCGGATTGTTTCATAAAGATGGCCCTGGTTTTGCTTGACCTGGAACAGGTAATCCGCCTTTTTCTCTTCCACCAGGAAGAGGGCGTTTTTGACCTGGGTATGCATGGCGTCCGCGGTCACCACTTTCCCCTCCAGATCCAGCGGCTCCAAAAGAGGGCGAAAAGCCGTAATCTCGTTACTCTTTTTGTCTATCTGCACCTGTCCGATGGTGATTTTTTGCTTCTGCAGAAAAGCAGAAAGGAGGTGAACTTTTTTCCCATCGGTGCTGGCGCCTTTCAGCGTCTTCCCATCCACCGCTATGGCTCCATCCTTGGCTTGTTTGTCCAGCCACCGGTTTAACGCCCGGTCCACTTCATCGGCGTTTACCGACTGCAAAAGACGACGGATGGTGGGTTCGCTGGGGGGGATATATTCCCCCGTTTCCGGATGTTGCCGGCAACTGAGACGCTTTAAAAGATCCTGGGTCAACTCGCCGGCCCATTGAGCAATGGCCACAAAACCTGTCATTCCGGATAATATGGCACATACGGCGATGGCCAGAACTGATAAATTTTTATGCCGGATACCCCGTTTCTTCCGGGGATCGGTAACTTGCGCCAGACAACTTAAGAGGCTGCCTTCCCCTTCCAGGGAAACTGTATTCAAATCAAGCACTGCTTTTTCACCTCCTGTTATTTCCGGAGGCAGGAACGAGGCTGCTAGTAGCTGTCGGGCGTCCGGGCGTAATGGCTTTACGAAAACAGTTTTGGTTTTTCCGTGGTAGTAATAGATGCTTCCCGAACGGCCGTAACCGCTGGTTTTTCCCGGAGCAACCCAACCGGCGGCCCGGTAGCAGGTGCCGGCAAAGCGACTGTGGTCGACAAAAGTTTCGGCCAGCAATACCGGATGGCCGAAAGCCGCCTGCCAGTCGGCAGCGAGCCGCTTTGTATTCAAGGCAAGCGCCTTTGAAGCCAGGTTTTTGATCTGAACACCAGGGAGAATTAAAAATCGTTGGTTATTAACGACATACTTTAACCGCTGCGCCTTTTGCTCCAAAGACCAGCCCACCCATTTTTCACGGGAGCCATTCTTTAAAGCAGCGGCACCCCAACCCAGCAGAGCAACCCATTGTCCATTGAGCAATGCCACGTATTTAAGGCTTTCCCCGGGAAGATGGTGAAAACCAAGGTAGTGATGGGTATTCATTAGCTTATTCCAGGTGTCTGCTTCTTCCCGGAAAATTGGTCGTACCACCAGGGAATCAAGGTTGTTTGGTTTAGTTCCGTTCCCGTTCCCGTTCCTGTCCATGCAACCATTATAAATTATTTTCCGGAAGAAAACCAGGCAGATTCTGTAAGTTAGGTCGCTTTTAAGCTACTTTTGACTTTGACGTTGCCGTGACATTTACTCCCTTAAAGGAGGCCTGACCCGTTGCGATCAGAGTTTCAAATCAAGCAGGACATGGTGGAAGTGGGCCGGCGCATCTACAACCATGGATTTGTGGCGTCCAACGACGGCAATATAACCGTGCGGAGCGGTGAAAATGAAGTTTT
>CADDZQ010000075.1 GCA_902812505.1 archaeon | reverse complement strand
CAAGGCCCGGAAATTGAGAGACTATCTGAAATTTATCAGAGGGATGTCCATGATAGTGCTATTGTTCTCGCTAACGAGTGTGATGATCGTGTTCTTGTTCTTCCATACTTCACCAGGTTTTCCAGTGAGTATTATCCGGAGAAGGCTCGTGAAATTCAGCGTTTAGTTTGGTTCCAAACTGCGTTGTTTCTTACTTTGACGCTGAACCCAAATCTGTTTTCTAGTCTATTTGCAGCTAAGAACGGTTTATTGAAGGGGTGGTCAAAACTTAGGAATGTGATGAAGAAGAACGCTGTGCGACGAACAGGTAGGGTTGTTGGGTGGCTTGGGAACTACTTGGCTGTATTGGAGTTTCAAGCTTCCGGGAACCCACATTTGCACATCGTGTTGCCGGAGGCTTCGTGGATTGACGTGGATTGGCTCAGGTGGTTGTGGGAGGAGAAGTATCAGCTGGGGACTTTCGTGCATGTTGAGCGTGTTGAGAATAATCGTAAGCGTGTTGTCAGCTATATTCTTAAGTACTTGTTCAAAGCTCGAGACAATCAGCGCCACCTTGCTTTGCTTTGGGCTCTTAACGCTAGAGCCTATAACCGATCTCGCAATATCTTTAATAACAAAAAGACCAATTGCGACAAAGTTGGGGGTGTTTCCGAGTGTCAGTGGTTCCTTGTTGGGATTTTCCCCCTTGACAGATGTAAAGATTTTAAAACTTTAGCTGATTTGGAAACGTTTTTGGATACTTGATTTGTGTTTTGGGTTATGCGAATGGGTTTGTTTCTTCTGGTTTTTTATTTGGCCCTATAAATTTCTCTATGATGGGTTGTAGTATTTGGGTTGGGATTTTTCCTAAGAATGGTATTTTGATGTAGTCTCCTTGTGTTTTCCCGGCTTCTTTCATTAGTTCGTTTATTAGTTCATTTATGAGTGGTCTTAGTGTTTGTATGGTTTCTTTTGGGTTCTCGAGTGTTAGCCGTAGTTGTTCTCTGATGGTTTCTATGATTATTTCTTGTACTTTGCTGTAGATTTTATTTCTTATTAAGTATAGTGTTGTGATTGTTATTATGCCAGAAATTAATGTGTTCAGTATGGCTTGTAGTATTGCGGTGTAGATCATTTGGCGATCCCCGCCAAGCCGGCAATCATTGAGAGTATTCCTTGTCCACCACCTATGGCTTTGATGACTTCAATACTTGTGAGTACGCTGATAAGTATGTCAACGGAGATTTGTGAAAAGAACTTTGCTTTGGCTAGTAGTTCTAAAATAATAATTGCCGTTAGCCATTGCCCCAACGGTGTGCTTATAAATACTGTTAGTGCGTCTATGCTTTCTTTTCCGAGTGTTTTTTCTATTTCGGCGTCCCTCATTTTTTTCAGCCATCGCTCCACGGTGCGCTCTGATGCTAGTTTCTTTAGTTCAGCTTCGGCTATGTTTTGTAGTCGATTCATGGCGTCTTGGTCGGTTTGGTTGTTTTTTTGGTCATCCATGAATATCACCTTTTCCGGTTAAAATTCCGTCATTTTCCGTCATATTCCGACAAATTCCGTCATTTTCCGTCATATTACGTCATTTCCAATTTTAGCTTCGAAACATTTAAATGTTTCTTAGTTATTCATTATTCGTGGCGCGTCGTCGTTATGTTATAAGGTATGTGAGAGCTCGTCGGCGTTATCGTAGGCATCGTTTGCCCATTCTGCCGCTTTTAGGGCTCGGTATCGGTATCGCCAATGGAGTTAATAGGGCGCTTGATGCCGATTGGTCTAACGCTACAGCCCATCCGGATTGGGTTCTCAATGGTATCAGCCAATCGTTGATTGGTTATGACTTCATCAATCAACACACCACGTTTATGGAAGCCTTCAAGACGTATGGCTTCGCATTGCTTGGCTATGTCGGTCATCTTATTATGAATCGTCTGGGGGTTAACCGGAAGATGCCGGATGGCATCGCATTGTAGGGGTGGTCATGATGCCAATTGAATGGAGTGTTTTGGTTTCAGCTCAGGCGGGTTATAATACTGTGACTTTGCCGAGCCCTGGTGTGTTGGTTGGTGTTTTTCATGCTGCCCAATATATTGCTATTCAGTTGGACCCTAGTCATCAGGCGATTATCCCTGGTCGCCCGACAAATGCTTCGACGCCTAAGCCCGGTAAACCCTACGTCCCGGTGGTGTGGCAAATTACTGCCAATACTTTTCAGTTTTATTCGCCGATTGCGACGGGTGTGGTGTTTTACTTCGGCGTCCCTGACTCGGATGCTGTTCCATTGTCCGCCTTAGTGGGTGTTGCCCAGACTGTCACTTTGAGTAATAGCGGTACGTCGGCGTCACCAGAGTCTACTACTGTAACGTTTAACTTCTTGGGTAATGCCCGGCTGATTGGTGCTTTGTTCAATGCGTTGGATACTGTTACCGGGTATTCGATTTCGTTTACTACTTCGCCGGGTTACAGTTTGACATTTTCCGCTGATTGGACAACGAGTTTGGCTTATGATCTTTCTAGTGTTATCCCGCTTGCGGATATTCCTGTTGCCCAACAGTTGTCTGTTTCGGTTTCCGCCGCTAGTGTTCCAGCTGGCGGTAGTACGAGTATGGTTATTGTTTTCTATTATAGGGTGATCTAGTAATGCCGTTTGCCTTCCCAACTATTGAAGGCGGTGGTTCTTCGGGTGGTGGTTCCACTTACCCTACTCATAGGCGTGGTTACAAGGCGCCCGATGTTCATCATATTCGTAGGATTCCACCGCCTACCCACAGGATTCCACCGCCTACCCACAGGATTCCACCGTCTATTCCCGCTGCTTTGCGTTTTCAATTCCCCGTCCCGCCGGTTTGGCGTTTGCCGCCTGTTTTGCCCGCTGTGAGCGCTCCAGTTACGGCTCCAGCTCCAGCTGCGGCTCCGAGTGGTGGCGGTGACCCTGGCTTACCTTTCATGTTTGTTGCTTTGGCGCCTTTGCTTATTGCTTTTCTACTTGGGAAAAGGAGGTGAGTTTCGTGATTTTTGATTTCTCCACTTTGTTCGAGTTTATTATAGGTTCCGTGGCAATTCTAGTTGGCGCCTATTTGGTGGGTGAAGTTAGTAATTTGCTTTCGACAACTCGAGCGATCAATGCTATTCAAAATACGGCTAGTAGCGCCATAAACGCCATCGTGAGCGTGCATAACACTAGCACTGTTACCCAATTGAGTAATTCATCTCAGCAAAACAATAAGGAGGCTAAGTAGCCGTGGAGCTTGTTTATCAGCCTGTTTCCCTTTCTTTGCCGTCTTTCACCAACAACACTAATCGTTATTTTTTTGTGATTAATGTCTTCACCAATGGCTCGATTTCCCCGTCGCAAATCCCCGCTTTATATGATGGTTTAGGTAACCAAGTTGGTTTGGTTTCGACGGTTGTTCTCTCTTCATCGACCGCTAGCGTCGGTGTGGTCGTTTCTTTCCAGCCTTTTGTTTTACCCCCTAATTGGTCGGTTAGGGCGAGTATCCCCCTAGGGGTACAGGCCATTGTTCTTGATTCTTTGGAGGATCTTAGGGGGCTTCTCTAGTGCCTGGTGATCGTTTTACTGTTGGTGCGTTGGACACTGAAATCGTTATTCATGATAAGGATGAGTTGGCTTCAATAATCGCTGATTTTGTGCGTGCTGCTCTGGACGAGGTTGGACCGGTTTATCCTGAGGCCACTGCTTCGCTCAAGTGGCGTGGGTTTTTCGTGTTTGTTGCTGTTTCGTATGGCGATGTTGTAGATGAGCCAGGCGACGGCCACCCATCAGTCCGCCCATCATCGAACTAGACATTGGGCGTGGCGTGAAGCCCACGAAAGAACGAAGCAGTGTGCGTTTGGCGATAGCCCCGACTTTTACGAAGATGCGTGGGGCCAAGGCCCGGAAATTGAGAGACTATCTGAAATTTATCAGAGGGATGTCCATGATAGTGCTATTGTTCTCGCTAACGAGTGTGATGATCGTGTTCTTGTTCTTCCATACTTCACCAGGTTTTCCAGTG
>CADDZQ010000074.1 GCA_902812505.1 archaeon | reverse complement strand
GTGAGAAACATACAAGTGCATGAAAAACAAGAATGGTTCTTAAGGGAGTTCCTAGAGAAGGAAGACGGCTTAATAACATAACTCCAACAGTTAAGGGGGACTCAAAATTAGATTATTGGTAACAGAGCACTTCAATGTCTTCCTCCAACCAAAATAGAAAAGGTATAAGGTTTGCACTTTCAACTTTAGTGCAGATCGTCGAGTGCGTTTATTGTCCAAAAAAAGTTACTAAAAATGCGCAAGAAAGCTCAACCCTTTTGAGATGAATTGCAAAGAAAACAATATATAACAGCAAAATATAATACTCCATGATAGGAGGAATAATGAGTGCCTTGAAACAGAAGGCACATACTCCTGTCATAGTACCTGCGGAACGCTAGGGAATTCACGCCTGTGGAGATCATTGCCTCCGTAACCCAGCTGATTGAACGAAACGGGAAAGTAGGCAGATCATTGATTGCACGTGAGCACAACGGCCTCCGTATCTGTCGGAAATGGGGATCGAGCACGGTCGTTGAAACAGGAAGCTTCACGCTTTAGCGTGAGGTAGTTCACTGTCCTATGACAGCTGTTGTTGCTGTGGTTGACCCGCCGGCGCTAGTCGCATTAACGTAGATTGTAAATTCCTCGCGGGGCGAATATGTGAAGCCCGACGCCGAAAGGCTTGTCATCACTGAAACTGTCTGCCCCGGCGCGATCTGCCCAAAGTTCGCAAAACCCACACTATTTCCTGAGTAATAAACTGTGACTGTTCCGCTCGACAGCGTGTAAGTCCCCGTGTTCTTTACCGTCACGAACGCCTGATCGTTCACGACCGTTGCACTGTTGATTGAAATTTCAGCCGTATAACCTATTGTGGAAATTCTGCCCATTACAACGCCATACACGAGCACCCCGGCTATTATTGTTACACTTATCACAATAATAGCGCCCAAAAGTTCGCCAATTGCGCGTTTAGAATGTTGTCTGATCATGTTGGTTTATGGGTAAATGTCTTTTAAATCAAACTCAACAGCCCGCCTGACGGCACGATTGAGAATAAATGTTTGGCTAATTCAGGCCCTATCAGCGAAATTCCAAAAAGGGTTGCGGACGCCAATATCAGCACGAGCGCAACGCGCCACATGTTCTTTATCGTGAAGTCCATGGCGATACTTGACGAAAGAGACATGAATATTGCCGCAAGCACGACCATCACGTCGGCGGCTGTGAACAGCTGGGGTGGTATTGACGTGTATGAGCTCAGCGGCGAGCTTGTCAGGGAAGAGCCAATCCCGAACGACGGCATCTTGAGGTAGGTGAACATTGCCGACATCATGAATATGAGAATTGCAAGCCCTATGGGCGTGAACACCGTCAGCATCTGATAGACCTTCATTGTGCTCTTTGTCTTTTTCTTTGCGAACGTATATCTTTCAATGAACCTGTAGACGGTCTCAAACTCCCTCACCTTTCCGCCGCCCGTGTCCTCAATCTGCCCGAGCAGAAAGAACAGCTGTCTGCCTATCCATGACTTCCCAATCTGCATATCAGAGAGCCTGAAACCGAGGTTGAGCTTCGCAGATATTCCTTTCAGCTCGTTCCTGAAGCTTTCGTCATACATGCCTTCCTTTGAAAGCTTTTCAATTGCCCTCGGGAGCGTATAGCCTGACTTTCTGTATTCTGTTATGTTCCTCATGAATGAAGCGAGAGAAGCCTCTTCCTCGTCCGCCACCCTCTTCTGAATGAACACGTCAAGAGAATATGCAAGCGTTCCTGCAATGGCGGCGGAGGCAATCACTGCCCATATCGGCGCCTTCGCAATCGCTATCACCACACCCGTTACCGCGCCGGCGACTATGCCGAGGGTAGCATTTCCGCTGAACAGCTCAGCCGACTTTGGTTGCATTGACCTTATCTGCATTATCATGACCATACCGAGCAGAGGAATCACAAGCGCATTCATGAGCCACACCGTAAGTATTGACGAAGTGGGGGAGCTATTTATGAAGTACTTTATGTTGGGAATTGAGATTAAACCTAACATAGCACATATTTCACTTGCTGAACTTGAAAAGATGGGCAAGCTTTGTGCTGTAATAACGCAGAATATCGACGGACTTCATCAGGAAGCCGGCTCTGCGAGGGTTATAGAGCTTCATGGTTCACTGAGAAATGCCATATGCGCATCGTGCAAAAGGCAGTATAACCTCACGGAAATAATCAAAAGGTACGGCAATGCGGCTCCAAGATGTGAAAGCTGCGGTGGGCTGCTCAAGCCAGACATAGTGTTCTTTGGTGAACCGCTCAATGAAAGAGTGCTGAGTGAAGCTATAGATTACGCTTCAAGATCTAAAGTGATGATTGCCATTGGAACTTCCCTCTCGGTATCACCGGCCAATTACATGCCAGTATATGCTAAGAGAAATGGCGCAAAGCTGTTCATAATAAATGACTCTCCAGGAGAAGAGGACAGCATGGCTGACATCATAATAAGGGAAAGGGTCGAGGTAGCATTGCCTGAGCTTTTAAGCATAATTAATAATAGAAGGCTAAAGTGACCCTAAATGCACTATCATATGTACGGTTGACTGCTGTAATCAAAATCCCTTATGATTTCAAACGAATTCCCTTCCCTGACCGGCACATCAAGTTCAGGGTACTTTTCAAGCCAATTTAAAGTGGCCTGTTCATAGGCCATGCTCTCCCTGCCAGACTCATCTGCAATTATCTCGTTGACCCTTTTGCGCACATCTGACTCGTCAAGAAAGCCAAGGGAATGCAGGTATTCATGCATCAGCACAACAAAAACAAATGAGTTAAATTCCAGCTCGCTGGCCGTTACAGTCTTGATCCTTCTTGCAAGAAACCCATTTAAAACTATATAATTTGAATTAACCGGATAATATGCAGCTATGTTTGATGGCAGATTACCCACAAGCAGGGTCAGGCCAGCCCGGTGAAGCCCGGTATGCCTTTCTACTGCCCTTTTCACCATTTCAAATATATCGCCAAAACCCATCCTGTTTTCAAGCCTCTTTAAATTGTCCATGATCAATTCAACCTTTATTCCGCTTTTAATATTGCTAAAAAATTTTTAATTGTTAAATGGTCAGCACCAGTGATAAAATTATACCGTATAACAGATATAGCAGAGAACTGATTTCAACGCCGTACTTCCAACCATTTCTGTGCAGGTAACGCATTCCCAGTATGGCAGCAGGCAAAGTGATAATTGGAAAGTAAGCCATGCTATCTCCAGTTAAAAGCTGCATGACCAACAACCATAGATAGGAAAGCGCAAACACTGAATAAAAAAGCACCTGGGAATATTTTTTACCTAATAACACCACTAGCGTTTTCCTGTTGGACATCCTGTCCTTTTCAATATCCCTTATATTATTTGCTATGAGCATAGCTGAAACAAGCAGCGAAACTGGCACCGAAACAAGGTAGCCAGTGAGCGTTATTTTACCGCATGATACGAATTCTGTTGCAATAACTTCAACAAAACCCATTGTGAATCCCACGATCATTTCTCCCAGAGGTGTATTTGAAAGTGGCAGTGGACCTTCAGAATAAAGTACCCCGATTGCAGCTGAAAAAAGACCAAAAGCAAGAACAATTATTCCTCTTTCAATTACCAGTGGAATGGCAAGCAATGCAGCTACCGCATAAAATGCCAGAGCAATATTCAGAACTTCTGCAGCAGAAGCTTCACCCTTTACTATAACGCCTGCAAAGCCATGTGAAGCAAACCTGTCAATTCCGTGAACATAGTCCCCATGTTCATTAAAAACGTTGGTTGCGATCTGCATGAAAAGGGCTACTACGAACAGGTCCACCCACAGGGGCGTGGTGAACCTGCCTGTCCTGAGGGCTATGGCACCGCCGGCCAGCATGGGAATGATTGTGGCGGTGAATGAAGGTACCCTTATCAGCATGATGAACTGCTTTAGATTCAACGCTCTTTTATTTCACTGGGCAGATATTAGCTTTTTTTTAAAAAAAACTTGCCTGTTTCCGGTGAAGCTTCTTCCGGATAAAGCAATTTGGGGGGTTTTGCATTTC
>CADDZQ010000073.1 GCA_902812505.1 archaeon | reverse complement strand
TATAAAATATACTTATCGCTTATTGTTAGAGTATCTGCTTAAACTAATAATAACGAACAGTTTGACTAAAAACCAACATAGCAAAACAACTTGAGACCTATCACACAACTAGAGAACCCATTATACCTTCATATCCGTGGTTTGGCCTATCAACTTAATTTAACCCTAGGTCATAAAGAAAAGAGTAGTGTTTATTGTCTTTGAGTGAGAAACGTATTCTTGTCGTATTCAAAAACAATGGTTTTACCCCGCTTGATATTCATACCATCCGATCTTCTCTATCAGAGTTCATCCATAGAAAACAATTGAGCGTGAGGTTTAGCAATATACGCGTATCCAGCCTGAACATTCAGGTAGACATTTACATTGTGAATCAAGCTGACGCTGCTGGGTTTGTGAATAGGGCATTTGGGGAATGGATGCAGATACTCGACGTAGTAGACCTATCAGTGGACCACTACTCGAGTATGTCATATCACGAAATTATTAAGAGGGCTGTAGAACTCTTCAACCAGGAGAGATTCTGGGAGTTCCACGAAGCTGTGGAGGCCGCATGGAGATCGGAGTCGCAGGGTCCAAGAAAGGAATTGTTACAGGGATTGATACTCGTAGCCGCGGCTCTCGTGCACGCCCAAAAGGGTCGCACCCAAGTTGGTCTCAGCATACTGGAGAGAGGGCTAGGAAAGCTTCAATCAGCTCCAAAGGGGACAGCCATACTGCCACAAATAAATCTTGAGGAAATAGTAAATCAAGTAGAATCAATAATTACGAAGCGGGAACTCACACCATTCAAACTCGCAATGAATCCTCAATAGAAAAAAAGCAACTCGTAAGGGTTCTAAACAGAAAAATGAATGCTTCCTAGAAGCGTTGCTCGTAACTCGCCGCTGAGATGTTGTATTCCAGGAATTTATTCCTGCGAATTCTAAGGGTACTTTTGCACTGCCTGTATGTGTTGTTGGAAATAATCAGATTGTGTGACTTGTTTTGTGTCTTAATTTTTTGTAATATTAACGTATTTAGCTTAGTTAAGTCTTACTTTCGGAAAAAAGTTTTGCTTACAAACAGTAAGATTTATACGGTGTGAGAAACAATTTAATATACGTGGAAAGGTGAACTGATATGTTTGACCCAGCCCGAGCTCTACGTGTCCACAAATATAAGCGTCGAAGCAGTGTCGAGATACTGTACGATATACTACAGGCGGCTGTCCCAGGTCTGAGAAAGACCCCCCTCCTATTTAGAGTGAACCTTAACCCACGAATCCTCGAGAAGTACTTGGAGTTCTGTATGAAGAACGGACTGATTGTGCGTGATGGGAGGATATTCAAGACAACTGAGAAGGGTCTGAAATTCATAGAGTCGTATAAAGACTACGCGGAGTACTCCAATAAGCTAGAGAAGATAAGCGAAAACCTTAAGGCCATACTTGAAGAGAAACACGTTGTGCAGCAAACAAGTAGCCATTGATGTTTTCAAGTAATAGATGCAAACTTTAGGCGTGGACTGACCTCCACTTTTAACCGAGTAGTCCACCATTTCCTGCCTTTTTTATCCCAAAATTTCCGTTACCTACGTGGTAACTGGGTTTTGTGGCTAGTCGTTGAGTGCTAGTAAACATTATTTTCCAGCTTTGTGTAGAGTTATTCGCCTAATATGAACAAACGTATAGCCGTTGTGGCGCTTGGGGGTAACGCCATAGAGGATCCGCGTGGCGGTGGTGAACCCGACTCGTCTAGGATGATGTTCACAGCGCAGACTGTGGGGTCCCTGCTTAGGGAGGGCTATAGCGTTGTTGTTACTCACGGTAACGGTCCACAGGTGGGTGAGCTTCAGGGGGCGCTTCTAAGGGTCGGGTCCACGCTTGCTTCGAGGCTTGACTTACTCGTGGCTATGACTCAGGGTGAGATAGGTTCACTTCTAGCTGAAGGTATTAGGAACGTAACCCGTAATGAGTGTGTTGTTGTGTTGACTAGTGTTGTGGTTTCAAAGGATGACCCGGCTTTCTCGAAACCCACGAAGCCAATAGGTCGATACCTAGACGAGGCAGAATCAGCCGCACTTTCCCGTCGAGGCCTCATCGTTAGAGAGCAGTGCGTGGATGGGCGAAGGGTGTACAGACAGGTTGTCCCTTCACCTATGCCGCTCGATGTGGTTGAATTGCGTGTGATAAGAACCCTTTTGGATGTGGGTAACGTGGTGATAGCCTGTGGGGGAGGTGGAATACCTGTTGTCACGGCGAATGGGGGGTTTACAGGTGTCAACGCGGTGATAGACAAGGATCTGGCTTCGGGGCTGCTCGCAGCGAGACTTGGTGCTTCTAAGTTCATCGTGCTTACCTCAATCGACGCAGTCATGATGAATTACGGCAAACCCAGCCAGAAACCTATACCTAGGCTTAGTGTGAGCCAAGCGGAGAAGCTCCTCAACGAGGGTGCCTTCGAAGAGGGAAGCATGGCTCCCAAGATCATGGCCTGCGCAAAGTACACTAAGACCACAAAGAACGACTCGATTATCACCTCACCAGAGCGTCTTAGAGACGCCCTGAAGGGTCTTGCTGGCACAAGAATCGTGAAAGAAGAGACTGAATGAGTTGTTACTTTGAGTCGATAGTTTCTGGATAAATCGTTCTTGATGTCAAGTGTAATGGTCATATATCTGCTACCATCTTTGGTTAAGCGTAATGCAAATAAGTTTGGGCCGTGTTTAGCCTTGGGTTGAAGTACGACTTACTCATAGAGAGCGTCAAAATCGTTTGTGGAGACTCTTTGGTGAGTGGCGATATCGGTGTCAAAGACGGTAGAATCGCTATGATTGGGTTGTTGTCACCAGACACCTCCGCTGATTTAAAGATCGATGGTCGTGGGCTCATCGCTCTACCTGGTTTGATAGATTCACATGTACACTTCAGGGACCCAGGCTTGACTCATAAGGAGGACTTTGAATCTGGGAGCATGTCTGCGGCTGCGGGTGGTGTCACATCGGTTTTCGATATGCCCAACACTGTTCCAACAGTAACGGATGTGGCTAGATTAAAGGATAAGATTCACGCTGTGTCCACTAAGAGTTACGTTGATTTTGGCCTCTATGGGGGTGCGAGTGAGGCCAATCTAGGTGAAATAAATGCTTTGTCGAAGGCTGGTGTTATCGGCTTTAAGACGTACATGGTTGGGCCGTCAGCTCAGAATTCACCTGAATACGAGGGTATCGTTAGTGTCAACGGGGTGGGTCTACTGAAAACTATGGAGGCAACCTCTAAGACGGGTCTTGTCCACGCCGTCCACGCGGAGGATGGTGAGCTTGTGTCCTTTTTTAGTGAAATGTTGAAGGCGATGGGTAGGCTTGACCCCGCAGCCCACTACGATTCACGTCTCAACATGGTGGAGGCGCTCGCCGTTGAGCGTGCAATAGCCTTCGCGGAGAGGACGGGTGTGAGGCTCCACTTGGTTCATGTGAGTACTAAGGAGGCACTAGAATGTGTTAGGAGTGCTAAGACGCGTGGTGTAAGAGTGACTTGTGAGACCTGCCCCCAATATCTGCTGCTCACAAATAAGGATCTTGAGAGATTCGGTGCCTACGCGAAATTCAATCCCCCTCCACGTGGGGAGCAGGATGTGTCATCACTAGTGGCGGGTCTAAAGGATGGTGGTGTTGATATACTCGTCACAGACCACGCACCCCACACAAGGGATGAGAAGGAAGCTGGGCGAACCTCTATATGGGATGCACCCTCGGGTACACCGGGTGTTGAGACTAGGTTACCCATCGTGCTCACCATGGCCCAAGCCTGGGGGCTAAATTACACTGATATAGCTAGGCTATGCTCCCGCTCGGTTGCGAAAATCTTTGGTTTGGGGTCACGTAAAGGCTCTTTGCTTGTAGGCTTCGATGCAGATATTGTGCTCATCGACCCATATGCGGAGTATACGCTGAAGGCTTCAGAGCTACACACAAAAGCATGGGAAACCTTCCTCTTCGATGGTATGAAGGTAAGGGGTAGAGTCATGTACACAGTTCTGCGCGGTAGTGTTATTTACCAGCATGGTGTCGGCTTCACAAGTAAACCAGCCGGGAGCTTTATCCCCGGACCGATGTTTATGGGCTTATAGGCATATCCCAATACTCTGTCTAGACACATCTCAGTACTCTGAGCCATGTGTG
>CADDZQ010000072.1 GCA_902812505.1 archaeon | reverse complement strand
CACTTATCGCCGAACTCATGATAACCAAAGTACTGCTTGAAAATGGTGGGAAAGCCCTATACCTTGTTCCGCTTAGAGCTCTCGCCGCGCAGAAGCTAGAGGAATTAAAGAAGTGGGAAAGGCTTGGGATACGCGTGGCATCGAGTACCGGTGATTTTGATAGGTATGACAAGTGGCTCGCTGACTATGATATAGTGGTTTTGACTTATGAAAAGTGTGACTCGATTTTGAGGCGGAGAGCCACTGAGTCGTGGGTAACGGAGACTAACGTTGTGGTCGCTGACGAAGTGCATCTGGTTGGCGACAGGTCACGTGGACCGACCCTTGAAGTTGTGTTAACAAGACTTAAGAAAATTAACCCAGAGATAAGGTTTCTTTCTCTTAGTGCAACCATAAGTAACGCTTCACAAATCGCTCGGTGGCTGTCCTCTAAGCTAGTTGTGAGTGATTGGAGACCTGTTCCACTTAAGCAGGGAGTCTACTATGGCGGCCTAATTCATTTTGATACGGGTGAAACGGTGAATGTCAAACACACTGGGGATGAGCCTGTTGTCGACCTAACATTGGATTCGATAAACAAGGGAGGACAAGTTTTGATCTTCGCCTCCACCCGTCGGCAGGCTGAGAGTGTGGCTAAAAAGTTCACTGGGAAGCTTAGCCTCTCTGAAGGTGAAAAGAAGGAGTTGAGCGAGCTCGCTAAGAAGCTTGGCTCATCTGACGAGCTAGGGCCAACCCACGATGAGTTGGTCTCCCTCATAAAGTCGGGTGTAGCCTTTCACCACGCAGGGCTCTCGTTTGATGCAAGAACAATCCTCGAGCAGGCGTTTATGGCTAGGAAGGTGAAGGTTTTGGCTTCAACCACCACGCTTGCAGCAGGCTTGAATTTACCAGCAAGACGTGTAATAATATATGATGTTACTAGGTATGAGCAGGGTTTGGGGAGGGTTCGTATCCCCGTTTTGGAGTATCACCAGATGGCGGGCAGGGCGGGCAGACCCGGTCTTGACCCATATGGCGAAGCGGTGCTTATAGCCCGTAAAGCGGATGAGGTTGAAGAGTTACTGGAGGAGTACGTGCGCTCCAAACCCGAACCCGCTGAGCCACAGCTTTTGGATGAGTTGACTCTGTTACCTCATGTGCTATCAAATGTGACGTCTGGTTATGCCGCTGATGAGCAGAAGCTCCGGGAATTTTTTTCGGAAACACTCTCTGGTACCCTTTCCTCTAAGCCCTCTATGTGGAGGTCTATCTCGAGATGTCTGAAGTTTCTTCTCGATAACTCTTTTCTTACAGATGAGGGGGGCTACCTTCTACCCACGGCCTTCGGTAAGAAGACGAGTGAGGTATACTTTCACCCATACACCGCGATCTTGGTGAAAAAGGCTGCTGACTATGGCGTTAGCGGTGTCGATAGGCACAGCCTTCATTTGGTTTGTTTGAGTGTTGAGGTGCCGAAGCCAAGATTGGGTATGAAGGAGAAAGAAGACTTGAGCTACGAGATTGATCAAGAGGAGGATGAACTACCCGTCTCACTCGAGGAGTATGTGGAGACTATGATGGACCTATCACCAGACCCCTATGAGGAGTATCTGGGTGCTTGGAAAGCCGCGAAGGTTTTAGAGTGGTGGGTTAACGAGGTTAGTGAAGCGAAGATAGAGGAGGCCATCGGCGTCCAACCAGGAGACCTCTACCAACTATACACCACTGCATCATGGGTGAGTAGGGGCATAGCCTCACTGTTCCAAACACTGAAGTCAGATAGAAGCCTTGTAAAAGCCTATACTGATCTAAGCGTCAGGCTCGAGTCAGGTGTAAAATCCGAGCTTCTACCACTCGTTGGACTTAGAGGTATTGGTAGAGTTAGAGCCAGACAACTTTATAATAGTGGTATCAGGACGCTGAAGGATGTCGCCGAGGCTCCTGTTGAAAAGCTTACCCAACTGAGAGGTGTGACAACCCAGTTAGCCTTGAGTATAAAGGAGCAAGCCTCTAAGCTTTCATCGTCAGTTTGAATCGAGGTTTAGCCCTAGTTTTAATGTTTGCTGCATTGAGCGCGTCCTGATCTTTTGAATGTCCTCGTTAACTAGTGGTTTCCCGGACTCCATAACCTTGATCATAGCCGGCTTCATGATTCCACCACACTTTGGGCACTTCCCGACTGAGTCTTCCCAACCAACGACCACATCGATTAAACACTCCGTACACCTATAGACGCTTTTCACACCCGAAAAACGCCCTCTCTTCGATACGGGTTTTCCCCCAACTTGGCAAAGATCCATTGAAAAGTCGATTACTCTTGCAGCGGCTATGCTTGTGCCCACACCGAACATGTCGGCGCCAGCCTTCTTTAAGCCTCGAATACTTTTTTCGTCGAGTCCGCCAGAAACCATAATCTTAACCTTTTTGAAACCTAGGCGGTCGAGCTCCCAGCGAACTTCCCGTACTATGTGTTCAAAGTCCCCCCTTCTGCTTTTGGGCGTGTCCAGCCTTACCGCCGCAAGCTTTGCCCCGAGTAGTTTGGCCGCCCTAATCACCTCGTCCTTCTCATCTGAAAGTGTGTCGCAGAGAAGTGTGCGGGGCACATCGGGTGGTGCGTATTTATCGAATGCAGACCACGCATCCTCTTGGCGTCCATAAATCAATATAAATGAGTGTGGCATTGTGCCCACTGGTGTTATTCCAAGTCTTCTACCTGCGCCCACACCGCTGAAGCCATCCACACCACCTATGTACGCGGCTCTATCAGACACGGCGGCGAGGGCGGGGTGCATGCGCCTAATCCCAAATGCGAAAACTGGCGCTCCTTCTGCTGCAACTTTAACACGAGCGGCGGCGGTGGCCACACCGCAGTTATACGATAGAATTCCTAGGATGGCTGTCTCAAGAAGGGCGAACTCACTGTATGGGCCGCTAATCACCATCACCGGCTCTTCAATACCGTTTACGTCTTCCCCACGAAACACGCTTCCTTCAGGCAAAGCCCAAACATCCACATTTCTCCCATTTAGTAGCCCCATGACCTCGTTTAACCCGGCAAAGACACCCCACTCGTATCCGTCTGGCAGGTCGCCTGAAAACTCAGCCCAAACATGTGTGTCCGCCTTACCGTCTTTGCGTAGAGTCTCCATCATTCTCTCTAAGTAAACATCTGTTGTGAGGCCCGAACGCACCTCTTCGAAACCGCAGATCCAGTTATCAGTAGCCAAGTTAATCAAGAAACATAAACGTGTAAACATTAGAGTCTTTCGCATAGGCGTGTAAACGCATGGTCCCATGTCTACATGTAAGCCACATGTGTTGGTGGGGGATTTAAATGGTGTAGAGATAGAGTGTGCGTCTGTCAAATCTCCTGTACTCGAATTCTCTTACCCGCACGGGTTCAAGCATTGGTAGCTTAAAATCATGTGTCACTATACGTATCTGGCTAGTGGGACTAGGCTGGCTTAGTAGGTCTTCGAGCACCGCTATGTTGCCCCGTGTTGTTAGGTAGAGGGTGATGACGCTGAACTCCCAGCTCTTCACTGCCTTATAGTCACCCACAACTAGGTGTACGCGGCTCAGTAAACCAAGCTTGGCGCACCTCTCCCAAGCTTGACGCACTAGGCGGGCCTCTATGTCCACCCCCACCGCGGTGGCGCCCAGCTTAGCTGCTTCAGCTATGATGACCCCATCTCCGCAGCCAACATCAAGCACCCTCTCACCTCGTCTCAGAGCTGCGAGTTTGAGCATAGCCCTCGCAACAGTTGGCGGTGTGCGGTCGAATGGGGCGAGGATCATAGATAGCTATGCGAACGCCTTCCTTATTGACTCTTCATAGGGAGGCTCCAATACGCCTTTCTCTGTTATTATCCCACTGATAAGAGTAGGCGGCGTGACATCGAAGGCTGGGTTCCATGCGTCCACACCCTCTGGCGCGGTCTTCACACCGTTAAACCCACGCACCTCTTCAGGGGAGCGTTGCTCAACCGTTATTACACGTGACTCTAGATCAAACGTGCTGAGTGGGGCCGCAACGTAGAATGGCACACCGTGTTGCTTGGCGAGCACCGCCAAAGTGTATGTCCCAATCTTGTTGGCGGTCGACCCGTCGGCAAGTATACGATCGGCTCCAACCACCACTAATCCCACCTTCTTGGTGCGCATCAAGTATCCAGCAGCCGAGTCCACTATCAATGTGACAGGTATACCAGCGTTTACCAACTCGAGGGTGGTGAGTCTCGCACCCTGTAGAAGAGGCCGTGTCTCCGTTGCGAACACCTTAAACCTCTTCCCACGCTCCCATGCAGCTCTTATGACGCCTAACGCTGTGCCCATTCCACCCGTGGCGAGTTGACCAGTGTTGCAATGTGTCAGAATTAGGTCGCCGT
>CADDZQ010000071.1 GCA_902812505.1 archaeon | reverse complement strand
GGCTTTATGGATAGCTCTAAGAAACGCAAAAACCACCGGATTATCGTCTGGTGGTTTTCTTGTTTTCCCTGCTTATCCTAGGTGGCCAGGGACGGAATCGAACCGCCGACACGGGGATTTTCAGTCCTTAAAATTGATTTTTCATTAGTTGGGAATATTTTTTACTAGTTATAAATGGCTACGTTTACCAGTAGTTATGCTTGTATCTATTTGGGATTGCCTGGAGCCTTATGGCAGTATCTTGGTAGCAATATAGTAGCAATTTTGGACAAATGCTAAAGCACCATACTAGTTTGCCGATATTTAAATCAATAAAGATGGTTGCAGCACCAACCATTCGCAAGGTAGAATTATCTATCAGAGATACCCGTTTTCACGTTGGTGCTGCAATGTGAGGCGGGTATTTCATTTTGGAGGTGAAATTGATGGATCAGCAAACCATAAGCAGCATGTTTCAGGTGAGCTACTATTTCAATCTCGTAATCATCAGTATCTTAGCTTTTGGGTTCGTGCGTATGGCAAGGCGCGGAAAGTAGCTGGAAAGCAGCACGATGTGTAAAACCTGCCTATAATATCGGCATGAATTACACACCCCCCCCTACTCCATCGAACACTATCTGACCAGGGGCGGGGGAGATCACAAGAGAGAAATAGGCAAGCAGGGAACAGGTAAAAGTAGACGAAAGGAAGAATAAAGAATGATGACAAGTAGGCAGAAGATAGAATATTTTGATGGCTTGATGAATGCAACAACGATCGAGATGAGGGGAGTTTTTGACTCACATAACGAATACTCAGATGAAGACAGAGAAAAAGCCCTTGGTGAATTTATAGTAGCTATACGAAAGGATTTGGCTGATAGAAAATCGCTTAGGAAAACTGAACTTAAGCCAGAGGACTTCAAGCTACTAAGAGCTACCTAATCAAAAAACAAAATGCTAACAACTAAACAAGTTGCCAAGCAAGTAAAAATAGCCCCAGGAACACCAAATTACCGGCTCCCTGGGGCTAAGTTATTCCATGTAAATAAAAAATCTACTTACTTCCCTTACTGACAACACTGGTGATCGGATCCGCTAACTTATCATTAGCGATATTTGCACCAAAGAGCGCAGTAATCATCTCAATTGCCGCATTAAAGTCATGCGGAAGGTAGCCTGTATACATGGCAAGTGGAGTAAGAACTACGGCAACGGCAAGAGCAATAAGACGTGCATCTATTTTTTGTAGGTTCGGAATGTTCTTGATTATAGCGGTAAGAATAAATATAACCGCAACTAATTTACTGATGTTCGCTAGGATGTCCATTTATATCACCTCCCCTCTTAGCATTGCCTCTGCTTCGTCTTTTGATCGCAGGGCAGAGGTCAAAACATTAAATCTCTGCATGCCGTGTTTACTGCACAGGGCAGAGAATTTGTTTTGTGGTTTCTTTAAGATTGCAGTTTGCACCTGGCCACATTTTGGACAAGAGCCGGAGACAACTAGAACCATTTCTTGGGGTTTGGTTTTTGTACTTTGCCCAAGAAAAGTGGTAGTGCAGTTTTCTTTTTGCATTAATACCATCCCCGCGATCGCCAGAATCGTTGAGCATTCAGCGGCGTCCCATACCGGCGCTTAATATATTCGCAGCCGGCCTTGGTCTCGCTCGCGGGATCGCCCAATACCATCCAACTTGGAGGATTCATTAGCTGAAAAATTCCACGACATCCTAGCCTGTTGACCGCTCCTGGATATCCCTCATGATTGCCAATCCAAACTAAAGCATCGAGCTGCGCAGGCTCAGGCCAAAAAGAAAGGCCCACTTCTCTTACAGTAGGCTCCCACCAATTAGTTCTTGGTTCTCCTCTATTTGTTTTGACACCTTGATATCTGCGCTTATATCGATACTTCTTGAACTTTCGGTGCTTATATTTAGGATAGTGCTTGATCTTGTGATGCTTATTGTAAGTTTTTCGATATTTTACAGTAGATTTACAATAGCTTTTTTGATGATGAGTCTTAGTGTCTGCCATACCTGGAGTTAGAATGAAAAAAACAGCTAGGATAGCGGCTAATATTATGGTTGATATTCTTTTCTTACCGATCATTCTCACGCTCCTCTCTATATCAACTGTGCAGCCACATCAGTCCTGAACATATCGAAATTCTTGCCAAACCTCGCAAAGAAAGCGTCTGGGTCGGTATGGGTTGTCTGGTGGTAGGTATCACTAATCATGTGGTGCGTATAGAGCTCATCAATACCCCAGCCGAATTTCTTACACCAAATAGCTGCTCTCCAAACAGTGCGATTCCAGACCTCCTGGAACTTGCGCGGGGCGTCAGGGTCATTAAGGGCAGGCTCACACATCTCTATCGATAAGAAATGTGCGTTAGCATAGGGACCGGCATGATAAGCCATTTCATTGTCTGGGATTATTTCAATAATAGAATCCCAATCAATGAAGTCATGCGCTGAAGCTGCCCTATAAGCTATTGCAAAATAGTCATGCTCAGCCTCATCGGTTGCTCCTGGGGTTGCTGTAGCATGGATGACTAGACCCCTTGGATCAATGTGGATCCTGGGGCGATTTGCATTATTAATCAAGCCCTGGATTATCTCATAGCCACCGCCTGGAATAGGTAATGGAGTTGGAGCTGGTGCCGGTCTGCGGTAATTTCTCCTGGCTGCAATAGTCTCAGGCCCGACGATATGGTCAATATCCTTGCATCCGGCAGCTCTCTGGAATTCTTCAAGAGTAGCCTTAGTCTTGTTGCCAGGCCAGCCATCGACTTTTCCACAATCAAAGTCATGAGCGTTAAGCCATGCTTGCCAGTCTCGGCAAGCGGCCATTCCAGCCAAGGTTTGGTTTCCTGGCCACCCGTCAATATCGCCGTGATAGAAACCACATTCCCTGAGGTCGGCTTGCAGCTCTTTGCATTTTGCAATCGCCGCGCGGGTCTTGTCGCCACACAGGCCATCGATCTTTCCATCATAAAAATGGATTGATGCTAGGTCGGTTTGCCAATCTTTTGAGATAGGCGTAATAAGCATAAAATCACTCCTTAAATAAAATAACCAGGCTATTTACCCGGTCATATTTCACTATTTTACTTTTAAGCGGCGAAAACAGGGTCGGTAATGGTTAGGGCGCCTTAATTTTGTTGCCGTTGGTGCTTTTCAATATGTGGCAGAGCTCATCGATTGCGCGGCTGTTTTGCGCAAGCGTTTCGTTGACTTTGATTATGTGATCCTGGATCGTTTTGGTGAAACCCTCGGTCATCTTGACTTGGCACAAGTTTGACTCCTGCGTGATCCGCTCGATTCTTTGGGCCTGGCCATCGATAAAGCTCATAAACCATCGAATAATGACAATTAGAACGGATAGTATAACCGCCGCCGGCCCCCATAGCTGTAATGCTTGCTCCATTGCTTAATGTTCCTTTCTGCGTTGTCCGTAAGAATAAATTCATACATTTCTACGCTGCCCCGATATCTTCGACTAAAATAAAGGCCGGCCTGTTTGTGCTTGCATAGGAAATAACTCCGCCCGTTCCTGCCGTCCGTAAGCAGGTTAATTTATAAGTGTGCGCTCCCGCAGTTGGAGTAATAACCGCTGAGCATTGTTTCGTCGCCGTATTAGTCGTGCTCAGCCTGGGTTGTTCACCAACGTTAAAACAAGTCGCACCCTCCTTTATCGCCACCTCGCCAGTATCCTCGGCTACCGTTGAGTACAAATTCACCTGTGCCGTGATTTTTATCCGCCGAGACGTGCCAACGGTTACGGTAACCGAGAGTCCCGTTAAATCTACCTCGGTTGTGATGCCGCTCTGGTTCGCTGTAACTTGCGCATACCCGAGCGTGCCGAGGGGAAGTTTGGAAGTATCGGTTATCCCATGCACGTTGGTGGTATCTGCCGAATGTGTATCTACCTTGGCCTGCGACCCTGAGACTGTCTCAAGAACAGCGGTATCGGTTATCCCGTGCACGTTGGTTGTGGCGGCCTCATGGGCTACCATTTCATTGTTAATCCCCTGAAAATTCTCATTCAAGGGTTGGCTTGCTATTTCTCCGCCGATTGCATTTAGATTTGCCATTGATATCCTCCTAGTTATTATTACCACCCTAACGCTATCCAATTTATCCGAATGAGGTTGCCATTCGGATATTCTGTGCCCCCGTTAAAAGCCATAAATCGAAACCCACCTGGCATATTGTAATTCTCAATAATTGATACGGTGTAACTTAAGGAGCCGCCTCCTAAGTTTGCCACTACGGAGAGCACACCCGTAAATGCTTCTGGGAAGTTAATATTAGTGCCTCCGGCGAAATATGGAACTACATTAGTACCGCATTGGATTTTGAACAAACCGGAGGAAAGTGGCCATGGAGGCGTGCCATATAACGCTGCTGCTATATTTTTTAATGTGAATACC
>CADDZQ010000070.1 GCA_902812505.1 archaeon | reverse complement strand
TGGGCTTGGAGTTCGTTGTGCTGGTACGCGACGAATCTCAGCTACCAAGCCTTCACAAGGAGGGGATACCGGCTATGGGTTCACCCATAGCCCGCTCGTATCAATCACTGGTTAAGGCTGGGGCCGCGAGGGCGTCATCCATCATTTGCACCTTCGATGATGATGGTGATAACCTGCTCACCATTCTCAACGCTAAGAAGATCAACCCTAAGATTAGGGCGATAACAATCGTGAATGACGACGAGCTTTATGAGGCTGCAGTAGCAAGCGGGGCGGATGTGGTGGTTGCACCCTATGAGTTAGCGGGTCAGATACTCGCGATGTCAACTGTCTCTAAGGGGGTTTCCGCTGTGTTTGTGAAGGGGAACATGAAGGATAAGTTTGTAGCAGAGTTCACGGTGAACCGTGAGGGTGTGGCCATGCGTTTCTCGGAGCTATGTAGGCTCGTCTCGGTAATAATGGTCCTCAACCGCGAGGGGCAACTGCTACCCAACCCACCCGATGACTACACTGTGAAGACGGGTGACACAATATACGTGCTCACCGAGCGTGGTGAGCTACTCGAACTAGAACACAGATTGGCAGAGAAGGGTGTTATAAGACTTGAGCCACCGCAGAGTTAAACTCCACGAGAGTTTTGGCTCAAGGCTTAGAGACGCATTCGACGTACTCCTCTATGGACCATTCGCTATACTGCGGCAGATACGCATACAGCTTGGACTAATAGGCGTGATGTTCGGCTTCGGAACCATAGTGTTCATGCACTACCAGCACCTGAGTCCACTCGCGGCCTTCACAGGCTCGGTGTCCACCATAACAACAATAGGCCTCTACGCACCAAACATTACAGCCATGCCTCCGCTGGAGCAGGTCATAATGGTTGTAATATTCATAGTGAGTGTGGGTCTCGCCGCATCACTCGTGCAGAGCATTGTGACCACCGCTGTGAGCAGGGAGATACTCAGGGAGCAACTCGTCGTCAAGAGGGTTTCAAGGCTGAGTGGACACGTTATCGTGGCGGGAGCCAGTAGACTCGCCGAACACACAACTAAGTGGCTTGTGAACATCGGGGTTGACCACGTGGTGCTCACCCCTAACCGTGAGCTCCTAAGGCAACTCATCCACCACGGTAGACTGGGCGTATACGGGCTGCCTGAAAGAGCTCATGAAGCGCTTCGAACGGCTGGCGTGAGCCGTGCG
This sequence comes from archaeon, assembly GCA_902812505.1. Taxonomy (GTDB): domain Archaea; phylum Thermoproteota; class Thermoprotei_A; order Marsarchaeales; family Marsarchaeaceae; genus ECH-B-1. The sequence continues at coordinate 3,230 of CADDZQ010000070.1, read as the reverse complement.
AGTGTGCTGGTGTGCGTGTTCGAGGACGACGGGGATAACCTCCTATTCGCGATGAATGCAAGAAGGCTTAACCCCAAACTCAGGATACTCATGTCGGCTCACGATAAGAGTGTAGCCCAGTCAGCTCAGACATCAGATGTGGACATGACACTACCAATCATGGACATAGTCTCACAGGTTCTCGCCCAAGCCTCCTACTCGGAGGAGGTTGTGGGTGTGGGCTTCAGAAAGGGTGTGAACGGCGAGTACCCTGTGTACTCAGAGTTCCAAGTAGACTCAGAGGGAGTCGCTCTAGAGGAGCTATCAAAGGTTATACCTATAGTAATGATGATGCGTGGAAATCAAGTTTTACTAAATCCTCCAACCAGCACGGTTCTTAGGCGTGGAGACACAATTTATACCTACACAGAGAACCACTCAAAGATTAGGGATCTGCGAGAACGCCTCAAACGCAAAGCTGCAAAACAATTCGGATAGACATGACGCACCCCACAAGTTAAGGCAACACTTTACCACTCATTAATAGTGATACGCAGTTTGGGTGACACATGTTACCCTTCGTTCCATGTTAACCGTTGAGTCACATGCTATCAAGCGGGGTGACCGCGAAGGCTTCGTCGCGCCTCCTGTTCGCCGATACCTCGATGAATGTACTAGCGGTCTCCAAGTTGGTTATGAGCGGGACAAGTAGCTCAACCGCCCTCCTACGTAACTCGTAGCTTTCAGGGTCCGGTGGCGAGCTACGGTTGGGTGCAGGCGTGCTTATCACTAGGTCGACTCTCCCCCTTGTAACCCCTTCGAGGCTAATGGTTTTAAGCTGACCCCCAAGCGTCTCCCCCAGCCACTTAAGGTATTCTGCGTGTTTGGAGTCCAAAACATACACGCATACACCCATCCCAACTAGTCTCTCAATCAGCGCCTTAGCCTTTTGAGTGTGTGTTTGAAAGTCCACTAGAACCTTGGCGAAGTCGAAGCTATAACCCACGGCTTCCAGTGCTTTGACGAACGCTTCCTCAAATGTTTGACCGAACCCCGCCACTTCGCCGGTTGAGCGCATCTCCACATCCAAGACGGGGTCCGCTCCTTCTAGCTGCATGAATGAGAATTGGGGTGCCTTAACACCGTGCTTAAACACTGTTGACCCGATTTCCTCGCGGACTGCAGCATCCTCGCCGAGGATTGCTTGGGCTGCCTGCTCTATCAGGTTTAAACCTCTCAGCTTTGAGACATAGGGCATACTCCTCGAAGCTCTGAGGTTACACTCAATAACGTACACCTTGCTTCCCTTAACTATGAACTGCACGTTGAAGGGTCCCCTTATTTCTAGAGCCCTAGCAATACGTTCGGTGTACTCCAGTATTTTCCCCCTTACCTCCTCACTTATACCCTCTGTTGGTATGCGCATCACCGAGTCGCCTGAGTGCACACCCGCGTTCTCGATGTGCTCGATGATTGCCCCCACGATAACGTTTGAGCCGAAGCCCACAGCGTCAACCTCAACCTCCTTCGCATCCTCTATGAATCTGCTCACCGAGACCGAGTACCCATCCGCAACCTTCTTCGCCTGCGCCAAGAAATCCTCCAGTTCACGCTCATCCCACACCACACGCATGGCTGAGCCGCTCAGCACAAACGAGGGCCTGAGTATCACCGGGTATTTTCCACGAGCGAATTCGCGCACTTCTTCGGCTGACCTAGCCTCGGACCACTCTGGTTGAGGTATGCCCAAGGAGTCTAACAGGGCTGAGAATCTAGCTCTGTCCTCAGCGGTTGAGACGCTCTCAGGGTGTGTTCCAAGTATACTCACACCGTGTGCGTGTAGCTGGGGTATTAGCTTGTTGGGTGTCTGACCTCCAACACTGCACACCACCCCCACGGGGTTCTCGGCTTCATATATGTCGAGCACCCTCTCCAGGCTGAGCTCCTCGAAATACAGTTTATCACTCATATCATAGTCGGTTGAAACAGTCTCGGGGTTACAGTTGACCACAACCACTTCGTACCCCTTCTTCTGCAGTGCCCACACCATATTCATGGTTGACCAGTCGAACTCAACAGAGCTACCTATCCTGTAGGTCCCGGCGCCAAGAACTACGACACTTTTACCTCCCTGACTTGAGTCAGCGTTTTCGCGTATGTGGCCATCGTAGGTCACGTAGAGGTAGTTGGTCTTCGCTGGCCACTCCGCCGAGAGGCTATCCACCCTCTTGATGCTTGGAATAACACCGAGCTTCTTCCTCAGCGACCTCACATCGGATGGCTTCACACCTAATCTCCTAGCTATCCAAGCATCCGAGAAGCCTAGTCGCTTAGCCTCTAAGAGTGTTTCGCGGCCTAGCTCAGAGCGCTTGGCGCCTAGCTCCGCAAGACGCTTATCGAAGTCCACCAATCCGCGTATACGCTCAATGAACCACCTATCAACCCAGCTACGCCTGTAGAGCTCCTCGGTATCCACACCTATGGAGCAGGCTTCCGCCAAGTTATAGAAGAATTCATCGGTTGGGTTGGATACGGCTTCAAGCACCCTAGCCTTCGAGCCGAGCGGCGTATAGTCGCACACCCCCTCCCTACCAGTATCAAGCATTCGTATAGCCTTCTGGAAGGCTTCTTCGAATGTTCTACCTATACCCATAACCTCACCAATACTCTTCATCTGTGTCCCTAGCTGTCTTTTCACAGAGGGGAACTTGGAGAACTCGAACCTCGGCATCTTCACCACTACGTAGTCAAGCGAAGGCTCAAAGCAGGCGGTTGTTATCCCCGTAACACTGTTCCTCAGCTCGTTTAGAGTATACCCAAGCGCAAGCTTTGCAGCTATATACGCTATCGGGTAGCCAGTGGCCTTGGATGCGAGGGCGGAGGACCTTGACAGTCTAGGGTTCATCTCAATTACATAGTAGGTTTTTGACTGGGGGTCGAGCGCGAACTGCACATTACACTCTCCCACCACACCCACCGCGGCTGCAGCTCGTATGCTCACTTCTCGTAGCATATGGTATTCATCGTTTGTAAGTGTCTGTGAAGGTGCTACCACAGTGTTATCACCCGTGTGCACACGCATGCTCAGTATGTTCTCCATGTCGCACACCGCGATGGAGTTCCCAGCACTATCCCTCATTATCTCGAACTCTATCTGCTTCCAGTGGCCAATGTATCGTTCAATGAGTACCTGGCTCACGATGCTGTGAGCAAGACCTCTGCGCACAATGGTTTTCAACTCATCCGGATTC
>CADDZQ010000069.1 GCA_902812505.1 archaeon | reverse complement strand
TCGCGAAAAAAGGTGGAAACATCTTATCCGTCGACCACGACAGAACAAACGCGAACATATCACTTGGCTTAGCGGATGTGACCTTAAACATTGAGACATTAAACTATGCCCAACAAGAAGAAATAATAAAAGCTATAGACAATCAGGGAATACCCTTCCAAAAGCTATGAAATGAATGATCAGGGTTTGAATAGAAACTAAGCAGAGAAAAGCCTTTTAGGAAGGCCGCACAGCTAACGAAATTATGTTGAATGAGGTTAAAGGACCCCGAATAATAGTCGAACCCCCAGGACCGAAGGCAGCCAAACTAATCGAGGCAGACAAAAAACACATTATGCAGTCTTTTAACAGATGGTATCCGTTGGTCGTCGAACGTGGATCTGGTTCATACATATACGACGTGGATGGAAACAAGTACCTCGATTTTAACGCAGGTATCGCGGTGATGTCCTTGGGGCATGCGAATAAATTAACTATAAACGCCATAACGGAGCAGGCCCAAAAGCTCATGCACTATTCGTTTACAGACTTTCTTTACGAACCAGCGCTAAAACTAGCCGAAAAGCTGTGTGAAATTGCCCCTCAGGGCCCTGAGTGTAAGGTGTTCTTCGCAAACAGTGGAGCAGAGGCGAATGACGCAATGATAAAGGCTGCAAGATGGACAACTAAACGCCAATACGTGCTCGCTTTCACGGGCTCGTTTCATGGGAGAACACTGGGCTCACTCAGCCTCACCGCGAGCAAGCCCGTTCAAAGGAGATATTTTGGACCACTACTCCCTGGAGTTGAACACGTTCCCTTCCCCTACTGCTATAGATGCCCCTTCAAACTCGAGCCGAGCAGCTGCGACTTCTACTGTATTGATTATATCCAAGAACAGACGTTCAGATACACTCCCGCAGAGGAAACTGCACTTTTTATGGCGGAAGCAATTCAGGGGGAAGGAGGATATATACCAGCACCCGAAGGATACTTTCAAAAGCTAAAAAAGCTACTAGATAAGCATGGAATATTATTAGGCGTGGATGAGGTTCAAAGCGGCATGGGTCGAACAGGCAAGTGGTTTGCTATAGAACACTTTAACGTAAAACCTGATTACGTGAGCATGGCTAAGGCTTTGGGAGGTGGCCTACCATTAGGCGCACTCATTGGCCGGGAAGAATTAATGGAGCTTGACCCCGGGTCACATGCTAGCACTTTCGGCGGAAACCCAGTAGCTTGCGCCGCCGGGTTAAGCGTATTTGAGGAAATAGAAAGCAGTAATCTACTACAGGATGTTATTAAAAAAGGAGAATATGTTATGAAAAGATTAAGAGAAATTCAAGATAAGCACCCAATAATCGGTGACGTTCGCGGTAAAGGTTTGATGATTGGCGCGGAACTCGTTAAAAACCCCAACACTAAGGAACCGGCAAAAGAGGAACTGCAGAAGATAATAGTTGGGGCGTGGAAAAGCGGACTAGTAGTCATAGGTGCGGGTGAATCCACCATAAGAATATGCCCCCCGCTTACCATCACCCAAGATGAGCTAGATATGGGATTGGAAATATTAGAGAAACAAATAAGGAACATATAATAAAAACCGTAAGCGACACCCCGCACCCCTTTGTTTCTACTGGAATAATTGGAGAAAGTATATTATTATTACCCTTTCTTTGTTTTAATTTTTAATTTATAATTTCGAGTAGATGCAGTTGAACAAGTGGTGTGTGTGAGTGTTAACACAATTAACAGTTAAGTTTATGGGTATAATTGTTAATTCTTCATACCCCCCTAGTTCCACTGCAGCAACTCGAACCAATATTAACAAGACATATAGCTTGTGTTGTCAGAATGAATAATAGCGATGTTAACAGTTAACTTTATAACACCTTCCAAAATGATTGTTGTGCCTCTGATGCCCAAACGATTCAGATTTGAAGTAATTGATGATAATGGTAACAAGATTAGCTTGGGATTAGAGGGTTACTTCTCAAAGGAGCAGGTGGAACGGTTGCTTCGTTTGGTTTCAGAGGTCAGTGAAATCAAAGGCCTCCAGCAGAGACCCTTCGATGAGAGTACGATATTCGGAAAAGTGGCGTCCCTTATTAACGATATCAGCACAGAGGAATGGGTTTCATCTGGGTTTATTAGGGATGCTTATCAACAGCGGTTTGGTGAAACAATCAGTCTCCCAATAATATCAACATACTTAGCCAGATTGTGCAAGATGGGGTACCTCGAGAGGAAGGGCGGTTCAAGGAGAATGGTTTACCGCCTAGCCAAGGCTAAGCATTCCGATCAACCCCAATATTAATGATGTAACTAAGCAGAAAAGTAAACCCATGAATATGAATTTTCGTCCAATGTTAAGAGCAGAGTACATCTCCTCTAGTTTAGTTCCGAAAACGCTTGTTTTGAACGCAACTCCAATTTTCCTGTATAACGTAGGAGACATGGTTTCCTCCGCTTGTTTAACACATTTTATTACCGACTCGAGTAGCTCATTTGCGCTTAAAGAGCCACCTGTATAATAGCCGGGTTCCTTACGTGTAATCCCACTGTTCCAGTGGTTATCAGTAGTTGTTACTTCGCAAAACTCATACCCCATGCTCTTGACAGCTTTCTCAATCTCCTTATTTAGCCCACAACTGAGATTATTGGCATCGATACTAATGAACGCGATTTTCCTGTCCCCATTAAGAATCAAAGCACTAATTCCTCCAGGCCCTATATCCAGCGCATCTAGGCGACGATTTGCGTAACCAACTGATTTAATTGAGAAAGTTGCTAAAGGTTTGCCCGTGGCCTTATCAATCATTTGTATCAGCATCCTTATCTGGTCCGGAGTGTATTGAGCACTCGCTTGATCACAGAGCGTGTTGTGGCGATCAATTAAGTCTAGACTATTATTAACCATGTGGGTTATTTGCATCGGCAAATCTTCGGTGCTGTCTTCCTTACTGATAAAGCCCAGCTTGTTACCACTAAACTCATACATGCTCAGCTTTATCTTACCTTCGTGGCTTTCAGTGTACCCCACGTTATCCAAGTTTGAGAATGGTGCAGTGCTGGTAGTTATGGTTTGTTTTATTAACCTAACTAGGTCTCTCGTGTCCTGTCTGCTTGCAATATTGAGTGAGTGGTCTGAGGCTCCATGTAACACCAGCGGTCTGTGCTCACTTAAAACCTCATAAATTAGACTTGGAAGTTCACCGCTACCAATTGACTTTGCTGGTCCAGGATGAACGTATGGAACAATGATTGTGGCGATTTTATCTTTGTTATTCTTAAACTCATGAATTGATACGTTTAGCTCAGACAATTGGCCAACTTTTTTACATAACTCGTCAAAAGCGTATGAGGATCTATCCATCCACGACATTGCAAAGGTATTGATCAACTCTAACCCATTAACGGAGCCCAAGCGTATGCTTGATATCCTCCCACGGATAACTAGAGCTGTTAAAATCGTTAACATATAAGCGAGTATAATTGTTAAAGGGCTGACCTTCTCTATAGTAAAGTAGCCATACGTCGCGACGAATGTGGCTGTGATTAGAGCCCCCTTAAAGATGTCGGCTTTAAACGCGGTAATAAACACTAGAAGAAGGAAATAGGAGATAATGGTTATAGCTGCCAAAAAAACGATGCCAGATATAGCATTCACAGGCTGAATGAAATCCGTGATCAGTATCAATGTGAGCGGCGTATTTAGATACACGTATATATAAAAAGCTCTTTTTATAGTAAAATTTCTGTCTTGAATAAGTAGTTTTGCAATGATTGGGTTGAGAATTAAGATAGGGGTTAGCCCAAAAGTTAAATATATTCCGGATACAAAGTACTTCGTTAGGCTGAGCAAGATCCCCTCAACCGAAATAAATAATATACTGTAATGAGTTGGGGGCGCCTTTAAGATCAACCCTCTTCCCCGAAACTTTGTAGCGTCACTCATGCTAGTTTATGAAGAAGTTTGAAGCTAAGGTTTAAGTTGTTCGATTAAACCAAATAAGAACAGTATTATGAGCTCAACTTATGAGGCCTTGGTGCTAGATGAACCGTGTGCTAGGTGCAACTTTCCAAAAATCGAGATGCGAAGGTTGGTTTATATGTCGCCAAATGAGTTTGAAGTCCTTGTATTTGTTTGCCCAAACTGCGGTTATCGTCAATCATATATAGCGGATTTGAATAGTAAAAAACCAGTTAGATATACTATATATATAAATCAGCAAAGCGACCTTAATACACTGATATATAGGTCGCCTCAAGCGGACATAGCTATCCCGGAGCTTGGGTTGGAGGTAGATCATACTGGTTTTACACAAACGAAAATTACCACTGTAGAAGGGTTTCTCTTGGAAGCCAAGAGCCACGTGGAGGCCTTGTTTACTAAAAGTGAGGCTGCGAAATTCTTAGCTATGACTGAAGCCGCTCTAGAAGGAAGATTGAAGTT
>CADDZQ010000068.1 GCA_902812505.1 archaeon | reverse complement strand
ACGCAACTTACGCGGGTTCTAGGGTTATTGATGATACGAGGCTACAAGCTCTGATTGAAGTTTTAAGTGATCCAAGATATAGACTTGGGTTAAATGATGTTGAGCCAGATATTCTTGGCAGAGCCTATGAATATCTGCTAAGAAAATTCGCAGAGGGACAAGGGCAGAGTGCCGGCGAATTCTTTACTCCAAAAGAAGTCGGATGGATCATTGCGAGAATCGTGAATCCAGAGGAGGGAGAGTCAGTCTACGATCCCACGTGCGGTTCAGGAGGCCTACTTGTAAAATGCCAGCTTGCCCTAAAAGAGAAATACAAAGATGTCAAGCGCCCGCTTCAACTGTATGGTCAGGAGATCAATCATGTCACCTACGCGATGGCAAAAATGAATATGATTGTTCATGATATGGAAGGGCAAATCGCAATTGGCGATACACTGCGTAACCCGAAATTTCTGAACGGTTCTAAGCTTATGCAGTTTGATATCGTTGTTGCGAATCCCATGTGGATGCAAGGAGGATATAACGGCGAATTTTATGAAAATGATCCTTTCGGCCGTTTCGAGGCAGGGTATCCAACGGCGAACAGTGCAGATTGGGGCTGGATACAGCACATGCTCGCCTCTCTTAATGAAAAGAACGGCAGGGCAGGAATAGTTATCGACACAGGCGCCGTAACACGTGGTAGCGGCAGTGAAGGCTCGAACAAAGAGAAGGAAATCAGGAAGGTGTTTGTTGAAAAAGATCTAATCGAAGCAGTAATCCTATTGCCAGAAAATCTGTTCTACAATACTACCGCTGCTGGAATAATTCTTGTTCTAAACAGAGCAAAGCCACCTGAAAGGAAGAATAAGATTGCGCTTATCAATTCAAGCATGGAGTTTGAAAAAGGCAAACCAAAGAATTTCGTCCCTGACGATAAGATATTGAAAATTGCCAATGCAATTCACAGTTGGAAGGATGTTGAAGGATTCGCAAAGATCGTATCCCGACAAGAGATTGAGAGCAAGGACTACAACCTTCTGCCTTCGAGATACCTAGGGCCAGAGTTGAGCGTGGACTTCAAACCGCTGACGGAGATAGTCAGGGCGTTCGCTCTAGCGGAGATACAAAGAGCCAAGGCGGACGAACAATTGGATGCAGTTCTAGTTCAATTAGGTTTCAAAGGGTGGAAGCATGTCTGAGACATCTCCCGGTTTAAAAGAGGAACGCTGGCAAACTGTGCGACTCGGTGATGTAGCTCAGGCTCGAAGAGAACCCATAGATCCTAATACGAAGCCAGAGTTAGCATACGTTGGGCTAGAACACATTGAATCTGGCCAGATCGAATTGACACAATGGGGCATAGCCAAAGAGGTTACAAGCCTAAAGAGCAAATTCTTCAGGAATGATATCCTTTACGGAAAACTGCGACCTTATCTTGACAAAGCAGTTATTGCACCTATAGAAGGGCTTTGTTCGACGGATATTATAGTAATAAGTCCAAATCAGAAGATTTTGCCTGAATTCCTAATATCAGTCCTGCATACGCACAGGTTCGTTGAGTTTGCAAATTCAACAGTAACAGGCGTAAACCACCCTCGTACGTCATGGAATGCAATCCAAGAGTTTACCTTTGCGTTACCGCCAAAGTCAAGACAAGCTGAAATCGCAAGAACTCTTTCGGCAATTCGCAACTCTCAGAAATCAAGTTCGGGAATCATTTCAATTGCTAGCGAGATGAAAAAATCGGTGATGGCTATACGGTTCCGTTGCGCTGGAAGCGATTCATCTTCCCAGAAAGCAACCCAAACAGAGATTGGAATCATTCCAGAAAGATGGAAGACAGCCTCCATGGGGAGCCTCTTCGAGATCCAGCAGGGGAAGGCTCTATCGCCTGCTGCACGGTCTGGCCTTCTGAAGCCGTTTCTCAGAACTGCAAACATTCACTGGGGTTCGGTAGACACCACTTCAATCGATAAGATGAATTTCACAGAGGAAGAAGAATCCCTGTATGCATTGCGCTCGGGAGATTTGTTGATTTGCGAAGGTGGTGATATAGGCCGCACTGCTCTATGGAATGGTGAGATACAGCCTTGTTATTATCAGAATCACATCCACAGGCTTAGACCAAAAAACGCAGAGGTAATTCCTGCTTTCTACATGTATTGGATGGACGCGGCAATGAATCTTTTCGGCCTTTACGCTGCTGAAGCGAACAGAACAACAATTCCAAACCTTTCAAAAGGTAGATTGTCTTCATTCATAGTTCCATTTCCACCCAAAGAGGATCAGCAGAAGATAGTAGAGTACCTGAAGGCAATTGACAACAAAATTGTTGTCGAGAAAGAACGCCTTGCTATTTTAAACGACCTATATCAGACATTGGCACACCAATTATTGAGGGCTGATACCAGATTGCTAATGCGAGAGGTTGAGATTAATGCCTAATCTTCTCACCGAAGCTCGCAGTGTTCAATTTCCTATAATTGATTATGCAGTTAGCGTAGGCTGGAAAAGAGTCTCTCAAGCAACTGCACTGTCCTTGCGCCGTGGCGCGGGCGGACTTCTCTTCTACGATGTCTTGGCTGAGGGGTTGAAAGCTCTCAACCCAGGAATAATTGATGATAGCAATGTAGGAGAGATAATGCGTAGAATTGAAAACGCAAGGAGCACGATTGAAGGAAATCGGGAAATCTTACAATGGCTCAGAGGCGAGAAGACAGTTTTTGTCCCCCAACAAAATAGAGAACTAAATGTCAAGGTCATAGATTTCGATAATTCAGAAAATAATCTCTTTCAGGTAACGCCAGAGTGGGAGTACACCAATGGCCGATTCACAAATAGATCCGATATCATGTTTCTTATCAACGGTATTCCTGTAGCCCTGATAGAAACGAAAGCCGCCCACAAGAAAAATGGCGTTGAGGAAGGAATTACCCAGGTTAGGCGCTATCACCGTGAGACGCCCGAAATGGTAACCCAACCTCAGATGTTTGATGTTCCAAATATTGTTGACTTCTATTATGGCGTAACTTGGAACCTTGATGAAAAGAATCTGTTTAATTGGAAGGATCAAGAGAAGGAAAATTTCGAGAAGAAAGTCAAAGCTTTCTTTGATAGAGAGCGCTTTCTAAAGGTAATCCAATCATACATTCTGTTCTTTGAAAAAGATGACGAGATAGGCAAAGTTATCCTTAGACAGCATCAGACGAGAGCAGTAGAGAAAGTAGTCGATAGATGTAGGGACAAATCAAAGCCTAGAGGTCTAGTGTGGCATACTCAGGGATCCGGCAAGACCTTCACTATGGTAACAGTTGCAGAGCATCTGTTGGCAGGGACAGAGTTTGAAAAACCAACAGTCATAATGCTGGTTGATAGGAATGAGTTAGAAGGGCAGCTTGCTGGTTGGCTACGAGCCTTCAAAGGCGTAGATGTTGTACCCGCAGAAAGTAAAGAACAGCTAAGGCAATTTCTCAAAAATGATCGCAGAGGTATCATTGTTACAACAATTCAAAAATTCGAGAGGATGCCCGAGAACATTAACACACGCGAGAATATCTTTGTTCTAGTAGATGAGGCGCACCGGACAACGACGGGCGACCTTGGCAACTACCTCGTGGGAGCGCTCCCTCATGCAACGCTGATCGGATTCACAGGCACCCCAATAGACAAGACTGCACATGGAAGAGGAACTTTCAAGGTGTTTGGACTATACGATGAAAAGGGTTACCTTGACAAGTACTCAATCAGGGAGTCAATTGAAGACAAAACAACGGTTCCGCTGAAATATACCCTTGCGCCTAACAAGGTTCAGGTTCCGAAGGAACAATTAGAGAAAGAATTCTTCAGTCTGGCAGAAGCTGAAGGGGTAAGCGACATTGAAGATCTAAACAGAATACTCGACCGAGCGATAAACCTCAAGAATTTTCTAAAGGCACAAGAACGAATCGATAAGGTCGCGAAATTTGTAGCTGAGCACTTCAAAGAAAATGTGGAGCCTCTGGGCTACAAGGCCTTCCTCGTCGGCGTGGATAGAGAAGCTTGCGTTCTCTTGAAAGAAGCGCTGGATAAGTATCTGCCTTCCGAATACTCCAAAGTGGTTTATACAGCTGCCCATAATGATAGTGAGAAACTCAAAAAGTACTATCTTTCAGAAGACGAGGAAAAGAGGCTCAGAAAATCATTCCTAAAGCCTGAGTCTATGCCCAAGATACTAATTGTAACTGAGAAATTGCTCACCGGTTTCGATGCGCCGATCCTTTACTGCATGTACTTGGATAAACCGATGCGAGATCACACACTTCTGCAAGCGATAGCACGAGTAAACAGACCATACGAGCAGTTGCTGAATGATAAAAGAATCGAGAAACCATGTGGTCTAATCGTAGATTTCATTGGAATTTTTGACAATGTCGAAAAGGCGCTAGCTTTCGATTCTGATGTGGTAGCTAGTGTTATTGAAAATCTGGATGTTTTGAAAAACAGATTCG
>CADDZQ010000067.1 GCA_902812505.1 archaeon | reverse complement strand
GCCTACCGGTGGGGGCAGTGGTGGGTAGGAGCGACATTATAGACCTACTCACCCCTAATGGTAGGGTTTTCGGTGCTGGCACATTCAGCGCCAACCCCCTCACCATGGCTGCCGGTCTTGCGACGTTAGAGGAGCTGGAGGATGGGAGGGCGTATGGGCTGGCTGAGAAGGCTGCGAGCGAGGTGGCTGGTGAAATCGAGCGCTCGGTGGGTGTTAAACACGTGGTCAACCTCGTGGGGAGCATGTTCCAAGTGTTCTTCGGCGTTGACCGCGTGAGGAGGGCATCTGAGGCGAGGCTGGCTGATCGGGGGCAGTATCACAGGTTCCAGCAGGAGTTGATGAAGCGTGGTGTGTTCGCGCCTCCAAGCCAGTTTGAGACGCTTTTCACATCCGCCGCGCACAGCGAAGAAGTGGTAGGGGAGACAACTTCAGCGATAAGGCAGGCCGCGGTGGTGCTTTAAAACCAAAAACCCGGTTCCATGACGTATGTCAAAAGGCTTAAATCTGAATCGGTGATATACCAATAGATATGACTTCTACACTGAAAATCGTTGATTTGCACGCTAAGGTTGAAGATAAGGAGGTGTTGAGGGGTATTGACCTTGAGGTCAAGCAGGGCGAGGTGCACGCCATAATGGGTCCCAACGGCTCGGGTAAGACAAGCCTCGCCTATGTTCTGTTAGGTCACCCCAAATATGTTGTAACGAAGGGGGATATACTTATCGACGGTCAGAGTATTGTGAATCTCAAGACGGATAGGCGCGCTAAGCTCGGATTGTTCTTGGGCTTCCAGTACCCGGAGGAGATCCCAGGCCTAAGGTTCGGTAGCTTCCTGAGGACTTTGGCGGTGGAGATGAGGGGTGATAAGACCCCGCTGAGTCAGTTCTACTCGAATGTGAAGGAGAACCTCAAAAAACTCGACCTCGACGAGGCCTTCCTCTCTAGGTCCCTTAACGAGGGTTTCTCGGGCGGTGAGAAGAAGAGGGCTGAAATCGTCCAGCTACTCACGGCGAAGCCCAAGTTCGCGGTGCTCGACGAGACAGACTCGGGGCTCGATGTGGATGCCCTAAAGATTGTGTCTAGCGCTATCAATGAAGTGAGGGGCTCCGACGTTGGAATAATACTCATCACACACTACCAACGCATCCTCAAATATGTGAAGGCCGACTACGTTCACGTGTTGATTGATGGTAGGATAGTCAAGTCAGGTGATGCCTCCCTAGCTGATGAAGTTGAGAAGACTGGGTACGAAGCCCTCAGACCCGTCCAAGCCACAACATAGGTCAAAGTGGTTTAGGGGTGAACCAAAAACACTACTCCTACACCATCTACACAAAAAGGCAGAAAAGAGTGGATTTAACACCTACACTTATCAGCACACTGAGCAATTCACACTTCGCAAACGGCATCATCAACATAACCGCACCCTACCCCGAGTGCTCAATTCTAATCGAGGAGCAGCGTGGCGGCAGTGCTGGGAGGGATATGGGTGCGAGCCTCACCCTGCCATTCTTTAACTCGAAACTCGTCACGTCAACTCTTAAGGTCGTGTTGGTTGACCAATCAAACACCAGTACGCGCAGAAAAATTCATTTAACACTCATTGGTGAGTGAAGTGTGCTCTCCGAGGCTTCGAGGCTGCTGGCCGCATTCGCGCTAGGCCTCTCCCTAGCCGCACCCCCAGGACCAATAAACATACTCATCCTGAATGAATCCATAAGGCGCTCGTGGCTGAGCGGAGCCTCAGTTGGCTTAGGAGCGGCCACAGCCGACTTCGCCTTCTACGCCATTATATCAATCCTGGGTGTAAGGGTTCTGGACTACTGGATAATTAGACCCGTGCTCTATGCTTCTGGGTGCGTTATCCTCGTGTACCTTTCTTACGTGTTGATGAGCCGTAGCGCCGCCAAACCAACGCTTGCGAAAGAGACTCCCCGCGCGTCGGGGACGGGCTATCTTCAGGGGTTAAGCATAGGTTTAACAAACCCGCTTCAAATCGGGTGGTGGCTGGCGGTGGGCATCACTCTCGTCTCCCTATTCGGATACTATTTTGCACTTGGGTTTTTCTCTGGGATACTGAGCTGGGTTCTGAGCTTCAGTTACGTAGCTTCACTCTTCAGGTTTAGGTTGCTCGGCGTGTTCAGAGCCATATGCCTGGCCTCGGCGGCCGTGCTACTCGCGTTCACAGGCTTCTTCCTATACGAATTACTGGGTCTCATAAGGCTTTACCTCACTGTAGCCCACCTTCTTTGAAATAATGTGAATGGCGTTTGAGAGGTTGATGAACGCCGTGTACGGATTCTTGTATGGGTTAAAGTACAGGTGCACCTCCGCTGACTGTGCCTTAGTGGAGCAGTAGTAGAGGTGGTCTGACTCGGTGAGCAGCCTCCACTCCCTGAGAAGAGCAGGGTTGCCCGTATTCTTCACCGGTGCCTCCAACTTGTATATGGCTTCAAAGGCCTCACGCTGCATTTCGTTCGAAAGCCAAGCTGAAAGGTCCTTTTCAACGTCAGCCCAAGACGTGTACTCATCCGCCTCGAGCTCACCGCTTTGACCCAACGCCTCCGCTGCCTCTGAGGGTGTGAGCATCTTGACCCCCCTGGAGGCAAGCTCTCTGCCGAGGTGCCTAGCGAACTCGAATACGCCGCTCTCCACTGGGTGGTGTTCACCGAATGTCTCATAGTCAATGTAGACCGTGACTAGGTCCCCCGGTGAACGCTCAACCCAGGAAGCATACTTATCAGCTGTAAGGGGGTACTCGGACCAGGACTTATCTGAGAACCTGAAGCCTATGTCGTCGCTTAGAGCGTTATTCCTAATCAACACTCTCACGCCGCTTACGGAGTAAACCATGTTGGGATTCCTCCCCCTGAGCAGTGTTGGTGCACCCTCCGCGAAAACGGTTCTGTAGCCAGCCCCACTTATCTTTGGGATTATTCTCCTACTAAAGATGAGCTCGGTGTTCACGAAGACCTTCGGTGTCACACCGAAGAGTCGATTCACAGCCGAGCGATGCATTCCCACCTGCTCGAGGAATTCTGAGCTGTCAACAAGCGAGGAGAGAGAGTGGTGGTATGTCTCCCCTATCGGCTCAAATCTACCCGAATCGAAGAGCTTGGAGAAACCCTCCAAAACATCAGTGCGCCCAGTCTCCTCGAGTTGTTCCAGTAGGGAGCCGCTTATGGAGAAGCCTCCTCTAAGAGTATCCTCGTCGAGTAGCATACTGTTAGCCTTAAGGTAGCATTTGGATGAAACCCTGCCTAAAACCTCATTGTTATAGCTCTCCCAGAATGAGACTTCACCGTCCCAGAACCTGATTCGCCCAAGCCTGTGTGGTTGGTGGGCTTCGAAGCAAAGCAGGAAGTGTTTAGCCACCCGCTACAACCTCCTTGTACACCGCGTAGGTCTCCTCAGCACACCTCGACCAACTGAACTTGGATGTCTCAACTCTCCCCAGCAAACCCAGAGTGAACCTGAGCCCTCTGCTCTGGGTGACAGCTATCATCAGGTCTGCGAGTTCATCTGTATCCCAGTAGTCGAACCTTAACACGTTGAAGAGCTCCTCCGCAACCCCCGTCGTCTTCGAAACTATGGCGGGCAACCCTGCGCCCATAGCCTCAAGCACGGTTATACCGAACGGCTCACTCACCGCGGGTAGCACGTAGGCATCACTCTGAGTGAGCCAGTAACCCATCTCGTTGTTATCAACGTATCCGAGTAGTCGCACCTTACCCTCAAGCCCGAGTCTAGTCGCTTCAGCCCTAACTTCGAAGTCTGAGCTACCCGTGCCACAGAAGACAACCTCTCCACCCGTCTCCTCACAGAACCTCTTAGCAGCCTTTACAAGGAAGATGGGACCCTTCTGAGCAGTTACCCTCCCAATAAACATGACCCTGTTACGCTTCGAGTAATCACTCTTCACAAGTGGTAGCGGATTGAACCCATTATACACAACCCTGATATCCGACCTACCATAATAGCGCCTAATCATCTCTTTTTCATGTTTGCTCACAGTTATAACCTTGGTGGAATTATGGATCAATGTGCGCTCGATATCCATTATCCACTTCTGGGGGTAAAAGAAAGCCGATCTATCCAGCTCTGTGCTGTGAATGGTTGACACAAGCGGTATACCATGACGCTGGCTAAGCTCCACCGCTGCTTCAGCGGCTATCCAGTCATGGCAGTGGATAATGGAGACACCAATGGGGTCGAACTTCTCTCTGAGCTTGGTGTTGTACTCCGCAACAGCGCTGTTAAAGTCCTTGAGAGTGTAGCTGTCGGGTGTTACCGCACCCCCTAAGAGGATCTCCATGAACCTGATATGTTTATCGGTTGGTGAACCATCTATTTTTGGCTTGTAAAAGTCCACTTCGACTCCGTAGCTCACAAGCCTCCTAGTCAGCTCAGCGGAGTGCACTCCGAGTCCGCCCACTACGTGTGGGGGGTACTCCCAGCCGAACATCGCTACCTTTAGAGCCAACTTATCCGAAACACTATATCGTGACCACTTAAAAGCTTACAGAACTCGAACTCATAAAAATGGAAAACGAAGCCTACGTCGATCTC
>CADDZQ010000066.1 GCA_902812505.1 archaeon | reverse complement strand
GGCCAATCAGATCCATTCGTTGTAAGATGCAACATAAAAGCGTACTCCTTTCGTTTTCTTGTTCTAGAAAGGAAGGGTACGCTTTTTTGTTTAGTTTGCCAATCCACAACTTTTAGTTATAGCTCGAAGAGGGAACCCATTTGGATCTAATTCAAAGGGAAGGTATTTATAACTCTCTGTACATGAAACAATCTTCATCATGGCAAGCTTCTGCAATTTTTGATACTACCAGTAATTAACTGCTTTATTAATTATAAAACAGCGCCAGAAGGCAGAACGCTGAAGCTTAAACCTATCTAGAGTAATAGGTACCCTACTATTACAAAAGCATCGAAGAGGATCATACAGCCCTTACGCTTGACAACTATACGGTTTATAGGTACCATTTGAACAATATTACCTTATAAACATATGTAAACTATCATATTTTAGAGATTGATAAAAATGAGTGCCTTGCTAGAAAGACCATCAAAGCAAACAATTCTCGAGTTTCTTTTTTTGTATCGCTTTATAACGCTGGGCTACGTGGCTTTTCTATCTCTAACCAGTTTGAGGCATGTACCAATCCTATCTTTCGCTTTGATAATTATCTATAACATTCTAATATATAGATACAGGACTGCAGTAATAGAAAAACTTTACAAATACCCTTATTTGATAGCCATCGACTTGCTCTTCACGTTCCTTTTAAGGATTAACTCAGGTGTAAAAGCCAATCCATATTACCTGTATAGCTATAGCCCTCTTTTTCTAGGAGGCTTTGTCTTTGGTTACATTGGCGCATTTTTACTTGCCGGTATCGAGAGCACTATTTTAGTAGCAGCAGATTATACAGCTGGCATTGGACCTTCTTATCGATTGTCCAACGGCGAACATACCTTTACATACGCACTTTTCTATCTGCTAATAGCTGTTGTTATCGCTTATATCGCTGATTTAGCTAATCAGCTTGAAGAAACAAGCAAAATAAAGGCGACAGTTGATTCAGAACTTGTAAAAGCTAGGAAGTGCTTAGAGTTATCAATGGTTCTAAATCAATTATCAATGCGTGAAATCCAGGTACTCAGACTTACCTCGAAAGGTAAAACAGTGGATCAGATTGCAATCGACCTTGGATTATCCAAAAACACGATAAAGACCTATCTTAAGAGAGCGTATGAGAAGTTGAACGTTTCCTCAAAGCAGCAAGCTATAGCAATATTGATGAGGCAGGATAGCGAAGTTGGACAATAGCAGGACAAACTTTTTTTATATATTGGTTATCCGTTGGGCAACACTTATCGACACAGTATTCCTTTTAACCATCGGATTGGATAACGAATCACTCTTTATCCTTATCACCGTCATCCTTTACTGTTTATTGCTTACCTTATTCTGGCGATCTGTATCTAATTTGATTGGAAGACATCCATCCTTAGTGCTAGCAGATATTACGCTATCTGGATTATTAATTGCGCTTACACGAGGTAGTTGGGCAAGTCCATATTTTTTATACGGGCTTACAAGCATCTTAGTCGCCTCTTTCTTCCTGGACCTAAAAACTGCGCTAGCTACCACTGTATACTATAATGTGCTGTTCATAGGCGGCATAGTCTTAAACAAAGATACTCTTGTTAGAATCATTGTAGACAAAAATATAGATCTTCTATTTACTAGTTAGCTTGCTCTTTTTCTAGTGACCATCTTCTTCGGATACCCAGTACACTTAATTCGCAGTATCGCGAGCTTAAAAGCAGATTTATCCGAGACAGAAGAGTGCCTCTTTGAAACAAAGATACTTCTCGATTCCATCACAAGTTCAAGTTCTCTCTCTTGCCGAGAACTCGATATACTTTCCGCTTTAAGCAAAGGAAAAACTAACGCCCAAATAGCCGCAGAGCTTTATATTTCTGAAGCAACAGTTAAAAGTCATCTTTACAGGATCTACAAGAAACTAGGTATTTCATCTAGAGAAGAGGCTATCATTTACTTCTATAGCAAATCTTCCCAAAAAGACAACGGAAATAGCTTCTAATGCTTTTAATGCGAGCAGGGTAAGGTAAGAGGAGGTTGTTTTCTCGATCCTCAACTGTTCCCGGCCGCAATAATTGAGCAATAACCTCCCAATTCCGGACAAATTAATTTGTTCCACTAATGATAATTACTACGTTAATAATTCCTGAATATGCATTGCAAACTGATTTCACACTGGTATAATATGGTAAATAATATAAGCGTCTAGTAGACAACAAGTTACATGCCTCCAGCAAGAAAGAAACGCATGATTACTTTCAAAGAAGCGCAGACAAAAGAAGATAAACTAGCAGTATATAGACTACGTTACGAAGCATACTGCCTCGAAAAGAGTTACCTCGATGCTAGAAACTATTCGGATGGCTTAGAGTACGATGAGTGGGATGATTATTCAGTATATTTTATAGCTGTTGACTGTGAACAAATAATTGGCACCATTCGGCTGATTTTAGAATCACCAATTGGCTTTCCAATCGAGAACCATTTTGATATTAAGATACCTATAAGCACCAACAAGGTTTTTGCTGAGGTTTCAAGGCTTGTTGTTAAATCGCGGTCGTCGAAGCCAGGCTTCCATATAACAAACGGCCTTTATAAAAAAATGCTAGAATTTAGCCTAGAGATAGGCATTTCAGATTGGCTGGCAATCTTGGATGAACGTTTGCTTATGGCTTATAGGCGGTTTGGGTTTATTTTTAAAGAGATCGGATCGCCACGGCTTTGTTTCAACTGCTTAAATAGCGCGAACGTACTCTCACTGAATGAGACACTCACTAACCTCAAGGCAGTTAACCCGAAGCTTTACGATTTTCTAATAAGACCGTCAAGTGAGGTATTGACCGTTTAGGATGTATTAATGTTAATGGATAAGGTTAAGCCCTCCTATGAGGATATCTTTCAACGAAATATCGGTACTTTTACTAGGGAAGAGCAAGAAAAAATCCGGAATCTCAAGGTGGCCATAGCAGGCGGCGGTGGTCTTGGAGGTCTTGCTGCGTACATGCTTGCAAGGCTGGGCGTTGGCGAGATTCGTATTGCAGATCCGGAAGAGTTCGACGTATCGAACATCAACCGCCAATTTGGTGCGTATATTGATACAATTGGTCAAAATAAAGCCAAGGCCATTGCGGGGGAAATTTTACGCATCAACCCATTCCTTAAAGTAACAGCTATATCAAATGCTCTGGATAAAACAAACATGGGGGAGTTCCTGGAAGGCGCTGACGTTGTAATTGATGGCATTGAGTTTTTCGAGCTGGATGCTGTTTTAGCACTTCATGACGAAGCAATTAAAAATAAATTACCAATCTTTACCTGCCAAGCCGTCATGGAAATAGTTACAGCAACGTCTTTTCACCCCAGCGGAGTAGGGCTTAGGGATTTAGTTGTTCTTGACGATAAACTCGATATACGAAACCTTATTGACCTATATTTTCCAATCTTACCAAAGTCAGTAACAGAGACAGATATCGAAAGAGTTATTTTAGAAAGAAAGACAACGGGATCTGCCCATATAAGCTCATATATGGTATCGCCGGAGTTAGCCGTTAGTATTTTATGCCAAGATCTTATTAATATAATAATCCAAGGGAGAGAGCCTATAGTAAAGGCTCCAAATATTTTAGTATTTGATACCAAAGCTATGAAGATGTTTATTTACGAGCATCAATAAGTTTAGCCGTTAAAAGAAACCTTTAGTATAATATTTATTAGTTGATTAGCTGACTAAAAGTCGTGGGGGCCTACTCCAGTGGATGATGGACTAACAACCAATAAAATTATAGAGGATATGACTCATTCGGTAAGCGAGGTTCCAAAAATTTTGGAACCTCAAATGCAGGATGCATGGAATATCCTTGCGCTCTCATACGATAAAGTATCGACGATTTCATTCGCGCATATGGCAAAAAATCATCAGATAGCAAAGATCATTATGGGATTGCCTAATGATCGCATAGTTAACCTGGGCTGTGGCAGCGGGGTTTTAGAGAAAAGCCTGTTTAATCTTGGGTTCAGTGGCCAAATGGTATCACTAGATAATTCAGCAGCAATGCTAAGAATTGCCAGGGAAAAGATTGGACAATGTCCTAATATCTCGTTCAATCTATTTAATCTAAACCACAAGTTACCATTTGAGAGTAATTTTTTTAATTGTGCCACCGCTATTAACATAATCTTCTTCCTTAATCAACCTCTGCGCTTCTTGTCGGAGGTATACAGAATCCTGAAGCCAGGTGGATATCTTCTTTTGGTAAACCCAAAACCCGAGGGGAATATTATCAGTTTTTTTAAAGCGCAGGTCAACGATCGATCAATTATGCCCTTTATAAAGGAACTTTTTCGAAATCTATTGGGGATAGGCCATATTTTTCGTGTGATAGCATTTCAAAAGAAGCTCGATAAGATGCATAAAGATGACATGATCCACTATTCTGATGATGATGAGCTTAAAAGCATCGTAAAATCAGCTGGTTTCAGCATAGAGGAATTTAGCGAGATACAAGCAGGGCAGAACTGGTTGATTAAGGCTGTACGGTACTAGTTCTACTCTGTTAAGTTTCGAGGTCACACGTATTTTAGCATCGACTAGCGTGACCTGCGTGTTTTGCTCAAACTTAACGTTGCAAAACTAGTACCCATTAT
>CADDZQ010000065.1 GCA_902812505.1 archaeon | reverse complement strand
CTATAGAGCTATGGGCGTGTAAAACTATAAACGGCCGAGGCCAAAAGCCATTTATTTATTTGCCACTTGTGCCGCTCTCGGCTACGAAGCCCTTGATGGAGAAGGTCTCGGTGCCCGCCCCAGTGAAGTGCACGGTTATGGTGACCATTTGATTCTGTATCAGTGGACCCACCGGCGAGAAGTAGACCGCGGGTTCGGGGCCCAGTTCGGGGCCCAGCTGTGCGTATACGAGTGGTATTGGGTGGAGTGGTACGGCGTTACTATTGATGTTGAACTGTATGCTGTCTATGTATTTGGTGCCCGCGTTGAGGTCGAGGTAGCCGTAGAACACGAAGGCTTTACCCTGCGGTACGTTGAAGCTGGTCACCGTGACGGGGCCCGCCCCAGTCGCGGTCACTGTGAAAGCCGCGGTGCCATCGGTGTAGCTCGAGTTTATGTCGGAGGCGAGTAGGTCTCTTATGACCGCGTTGGGTACGTTTGCCCGCTGTATTAGCCGGTAGGCCTGCAGCTTTATTGCCTTCACCTCCTTAACGTCGCGTGAGGAGGTGGTTGTGAAGTCCCGCCTCAAAACCAAACTCATATTTATCGATCTATAATCTCCCCCCACATATATATATATGGCTTCTTCTCAACCTCGACCTGAAATATCGCGTACCAGCCAGCAGCATTCCTCTTTACTACCACCCCCTTCACTTCACCTCACAACCATAAGGCAATAAGAGTTTAGCGCAGGTTTAATTGCCTCCGTTTGTAAAATCCAAAAACTGGGTGTCAACTTCTTTTAAACGGCATCATGTTGCTTTTGAGTATGGGAGGCGATGGCGTGATTCGCACGGCTCGAAGGGGCGTAACCGCTTAAACACAACGGTTCCCACTTATATTACCCTATGCAGCCAGCAGGCTCGCCTGATTTTACCCCCCCCCACAGCTTCCAGTTTTATTCCCCGTATCTATAGGTTGCTGAAGGCTCACGGCAGCAGCGTGGGTGAGGCTCTGAGGCCTTTAGAGTGACCAAAAAGAATAAAGCCCTGTCGTGGAATTAGGGTGTGAGTTATGAAAAACAGGTTACACATAAGCGCGGTTGGAACCTCACTGCTTTCCAACATGGAAACAAGCCACAAAGACGAGATTAAGAAGTTCGGCTACGAAGGCTGGGGGAGGTACCCGCCGGATCACCAAAAACAAAGCGAGCTGCTTGCTAGGGCGAGAAAAGGCGATCAGGTTTTTGATTTCGCCCTATCTTTTATCAAGGAAAGGGGAGGCGAGGCAAGCGCCGAGCTTAGCACACTTCTAGACCCATCCACTGTTGATAAAAGCAGAGACGAAATAAGGCTTTATCCAACCCATACAGGTAATTCCTCGTTTGCGGCGCAGGTGCTTTACGAATACTTAAAGCAAGAAGGGTATAGGGTGCACGACCCCTCACAAACAAGACTCACAAGACATTATTTGGAGTCTGAGGATGAGTTTGGGGAGACGCTTTTTTCACTGATGGATAAGGTGGGTGGAGACATCGCAGAGTACAACGAAAAGGGCTGGATGGTATACATACACGCATCCGCTGGTTTTAAGCCTGAAACCACCTTCATGGTTTTAATCGGGAGCCTCATGGGTGCGGACAAGATAATCTATAGGCATGAAAGCTTTAGGCAAGTCGTGAGTTTACCAGCACTAAAACTCAGGATCGACGACGCCCTACTCAAGGAGCTACAAGGGTTTAGGTCACCCGTCCCAAAAAACATCGCCGAACAGTGGACACTGACACCCTACGGGCTCAGCGAGCTAATAGAAGTGGGATACCTAAAGGTGATCCCAAGCGGGTACGTGCTAAGAGAGTGGCTCAAAAAATATCTAGAGAAGACAAAACCATAGGTAAAACGGTTTTTAATTCACGGGTTTTACTCTAAAATATAGGTGGTGAGACCACACAGTAAACAGTGGCTCCAAATCCGCACGGTTAACCGTTTTATAACCCCGTGGAGCCCGCGCGGTTTTGGTGTGGCCGCAACAACACACCACCACCATCATTATGATGATGGGGGTGATTGGGAGTGTCGGATCGAGCTGTTGGGGGTGTATAGTTTCCCAGCAAGCCTTCGCACTGCTTTATCCGGTGATCCACATAACCAACCCATTTTTAGGTGATAATGGACACTTGAATTATGTTGTTACAGCACAGCGGAAGCGAAAGTAACCAACAGCTTAACCTCACGCGTGGCTTCGGGGTAATGGGGCTGATATTGACGTAGCAGGGCAGAAGCTTCAATTCACAAGTTTACATAGTCTTATAGACACCAAGTTTAAAGCCTATTGGCCACTATCAGTATGATGAAGACAGAGGACATGTTGGTTTTGTTACTGATTAAGATAAGAAATATTTATAATTTTGTCCGGTTATCTATCTTATGCCTTCCAAGTATCTTGCTTTGGGGTACGCCGTAACCCCAATCCACGTGGGGGCGGGTAGGTCTCCAGGCGCGGTTGATCTACCTTTTCAAAGGGATTCCATGGGTTATCCAATAGTCTACGGCTCAAGCTTCAAAGGAGTGCTAAAGTCGTGGCTAATAAACGACGATAGCGAGGCGAGCAGAAACTTAGCCAAATGTATTTTCGGAAGCGAGATCGGCACTCCTGAAACTTCTATGGGTAGGTTCTTAGTCACCGACCTAATCCCAGTGCTCTACCCAATAGCCAGCATAGACAGGGGCTACGTATACATTACAACCGAGTACCTACTAAGTAGGGCAGAAGACCTGATAAAGGTTATAGGCAGCGGCAAGAAGATCTTCACAGATGAAAACAACTCAGCGGGTAGTATAGATGTCTTACTGAGCAGTGTGGAGTACAAAAAAACGGTGAAGTTAGAGGGGAACGTGAAGAGTCTTGGAAGCCTTATTAAAAACGTGGAAGTGGCTTATGTTATCGGTAACGACATAGGCATCCAGGTGGTCGAGTCATCGCTAATCAGGGTGACCAGGAACGTTCTAAACAACAAAAAAACTTCTGATAACCTGTGGACTGAAGAGTATATCCCGCAAGGCACAGTGCTACTTGGCGGTATAATAGATGCAAACAGGAAACCCACTCTATGTGAGAGTATGCAGGGAACATACGTCACAAGTGAATTTGAGAAGAGGTTTAAAGACGCCGCGGTGTTCCTCGGCGGAAAGGAGACTATTGGGAAGGGTCTAATAAAAATAAGCTTGGAGGCGAGTCAAGACGGCGGGCGTTGAGCAAAAGCTAACAAACCAATACGTAGATTTCGCGGCTGATGTAGGCTTAAAATTGATAAGCGCCAACTGTGACTCGCATGGCAACAAAGAGTCTGGCGACACAAAGGCGGGGCTCGTGAGGAGGGCAACAAACTTCCCTACGCTGATGCTGAGTTTGGGCTTTAAACCCGCATTCACGTTTTATATTTCTAAAATAGAAAATTACCAAAATTTAGTAGGCGCGTACAAATTCTTAAGCGGAGGAGATGGGGCAGGCAAGGAAGCCATATGCAATGAGCTTGGAAGAGGAGAAGGGGCTGGTTACGCGGGTTACGTGGCAATTTTGCTTTCAGTGCTAACGAAAATAGGCAAAAAAATACAACTAGAAGAACAATCTAAAGAAGAACAATCTAAAGAAGAACAATCTAAAGAAGAACAATCTAAAGAAGAACAATCTAAAGAAGAACAATCTAAAGTGTACTCTATGCTCTTGAGTTTAGTGTCGGATATGAACTTTAAAGACGAAAGGCGTGTCTTGCCGTACTTAATCGAGATCAAAAAGGTAATGGAGGCTTTACCGCTATGAATTTACAAGGGATAAAGGGGGATGTGGATAGGCTGATAGAGCAGAACAAGTTGGTCGCCAGGATAAAGCTAAGAGGGGTGACGCCGTGGTGGGGAGGAGATTATTCTACTAACACTTCAGACCACGTGGATGAAGATGAGGTAGCGGGTAGAGTTAGGTGGTTTTTAAGGACGGTGTATAACAGGTTTTGCGCCAATGATTTGAGTAGCTACAATGAGGCTGAGGATTACGTTTCAAGGTATTTAGGCTCCACCACCTCAAAGTCTCAGTATACTTTCAGAGTGAGGGACGAAGCCCCAAGCAGTGATGGAAAAGATTACTCAAGACTGTCGAGGGTAAGGCTGGTTGCGAAGAAGGATCCAAAAAGAGAACCCAGAGACATTGCGAGCCTCACCCTAGAGATTTATAGAAACAGTGGTGATAGAAGTTATGATGACGTGCTCGTTGGCTCAACCTTAATCACCCTCGCGTTTCTCGGTGTAGGGAGGGGGGCCAATAGAGGGTTTGGTAGGTTTATCCCCACGGAGTGTGATTCAAGTAACCTCAACAACTTGTGTAAAAGCATAGAAAATGGAGAGGTGCGTGAAGCGTTCAATGAGTTTTATGAAATCTTTAAGAAAAAAACATGTAGTAGTGGGGCAACAGTATCTAAAAGCAACGATTGGAGAAATTCTAGTGTGCCCTTAGCTCCCATAACAGATATGGACAAGCCTGACGGCATCAAGGAAGTTAACTGCGTGAACGCTGATCTAATTTCCGTGATGAAAAAAATCGAGGAGTCAGTTACGAGAAAAACATTAAAAAGCCACCTATCTAGGCAAAACACGCCGGGCGGGTACACGGGATATACCTTCATACATAGCTGGATTTACGGACTGCCAAGGCAGAATCGATACTTTGAAACCCAAAAGAAGAATGTGGTAAAAGAGCCGAGGAGGCAGTCAATGTTCGTAATATCACCCGTGAAGACCAACGGGG
>CADDZQ010000064.1 GCA_902812505.1 archaeon | reverse complement strand
GAAGAACACTTGAGGTATCAGATAGTCTTCAGACCAGTCGCCGTGCTCAGCGACGAGTCGGTCGGCCTCCTTCACCGCCTCCGTGTCTATGTCGTATAATTTTATCGGCACACCTAGGGCTTGGGACACCTTCTTCATGGCCTCGACAGTCGTGGGCATACAGTGCGGGCACCAGTTGGCGTAAACCACATGTATGGCTTTAAGCTGCATTTACCTAACCCCACCCACAATTAAGCCAGCAACGTGATGAATTAAACCTTTCGCCTTTACCCCGATGGTGGCGGGATTAGGTGTTGATAAGTGTGCACCCAGGCCCGGGAAACCGTTATCCCGACACCATCCTTAACCCTATAGGAGGCGGACGATTTTTTCAGCGGCTAAGCGTGCCGCACCTCCTTTAAAACTGGGTTTTGTAGCCGCCTGTACTTCGAGTACTCGTGTAATGGTGTTGATGAGTGTGGTGGAGTTGAGTTGGGTGCGGCTTAGAACAGCATAGTTGTCCCGTGTTTTGAATCTCCAAGCGTTTCTCTCCTGCTCCCAGTGGCCCTCGATGGGTATACACACCGTGGGTTTCCCCAGCGCCTCAAGCTCGTTGAGGGTGGAGGCTCCGCCTTGTGTGACCACGCAGTCTGATGCTTGAAAGTACGCTGTTGCTTGTGTTGTGAACCCCACAGCCAAAACCCTCTTTTCATCACCATTATATTCTCTAAAGTCCACACGTGGCCCTGTAAGGAAGAGTAGGAGCGCGTCGAGTGCATCGGATAGTTCAAGCCTGTTTTGCCACGCGAAGTCGAGTATGTGTTTTCCCACCGCGGTGCCCCCGATCGTGAAGCACACAACCCTCTGCTTACCGGAGCCCTCAAGCAGCTTCCTTCTCAGTGTCCAAGCTTCCCCACCATCTACTAGAACTATTGGGCCCGTGACCACGAAGTTGGTTTCAACCCAGCCTCTGAGACTCGGCGGCACACTATCTATGCTGTCAGCGAACACTCGGACATCATTCATGAGTAAACTCCGCCTGAGCATCCTGTTTGCATACGCTCCAAACACCCAGCGCAGAGGGTTAAAGCCTTTGAGGGCTATGTCCACGAAGTCTGTTATTACCGCCCTCCTACCCGGTAGTGTGGGGTTTTGTTCCCAGCGGTAGGCGAGGAGTGTTTCGAGGAACTCATCTTGTACTAGTAGGTCGCACTCCGCGACTCTTTCCCTTATCACACGGTAATTTTGCTTGGCTAGGTTGTAGGCCACCCTTACGGCTTCGAGTGAGTCGACGCTTCCCCCAACGCTTTTTTCCTCGAACGCTGAGCTCAGACTCATCATCTCATACGCCTCAGGTAAAATATTCTCACCCACGGATTCAAGGTAGCTCAGCGCTGGTTGCGCGCACAGCCAGCCAACCGATGTGTTGGGTCTGAGCTTCACTATTTCCCTCACAATACTCAAACTCCTCTTCACGTGGCCGAGGCCAACGGAGGAAACCCCTACAAGCAATTTCATACGACCCACTACCCACTATATGGTTCTCGCTAGACACCTTGAAAACTGATATTAAAGTTTCCAGGAGGTGGAAACCGAGCAAAACCCTGGTGTGTAATATCTAGTGAAGCGGGTATCGTTGCGCTGGTAGCAGTGGATTTATGTGTGAACCGCTTTGTTGATTATAGACTACGTGACTCCTCGTAGTATATTTGGAAGCCTCTCTTCTTTAATTCCTCGAAGAATCTATCGGGGTTGAGTGCTCTCTCTGGGGGGTTCACTCCCTGCCCTTTGAACCCCATCTGTACAGCTATGCTTGAAGGTACACCTGCGCCGTACTCTGTTGCGTCAACTCCGAGTTCGGGTCTGGGGGGTATGACCACCTCGACCTCCGAGGTCTTGTGGTCCCAGCTGAACACCACTTTGGCTGACTCCCACTCTTTTGGCTCAGCATCTCCGTAACCCACTAGGCCTCTCTTGTTGAGTAACTCGTAAAGGTATCTACGCGGTGATACGCCGTGAACCTCCTCTCTGAGTGCGAAGCCTAGCTTGGCGATGAGTCGAGCCTCCTCGAAGCCTGTTCCACCCTCCATCCAATCCACTTGGCCCACGCCTGGGAAGGATGAGGGGAAGGTTGCTAGCTCGCTGTGTATTGTGAGGTATGTTCTGAACTCCCCGACTGGCTGTCTAAACTTCGTGTCCTCATAAAGCGAGCATGGCTGATAATAGACGTATTTTCCCCCTCTGAATACCGGTGCCTTCATTGAAAGCTCATCCATCTGGGTGTCAATGCTCCAATTCACCCTGAACTCGTCGGAGAGGTTCCTCCACGCGTTCCTCACAGCTATGCGTTCGGGCACACCGCTAACATGGTGGAGGTGGGCTGCGGCCACGTTGGTTATACCCGGCTCAGCCCCCATTCCGATGAGTGCAGCCAAGCGCTCCCGCTCGAATTCGTCGTTGAGCCTCAACTGTTTCCTCGTCATCCAGAAGAGGCCGCCGAGGTCAACGTAGTTCACACCCGCCTTAAGGCAGGCGCGCATGGCTTGCAGGTTGAAATAGTATTGCGCGGCGTTTATAGCGTAGTCGCATCCCTTAATGATTGAGGCCACATCGCTGGGTCTCCTCAGGTCTCCCTTCGCGTACTCCACGTCTAAACTTGGCTTCCTGATGTCCACACCGAGGACATCCGCGTTGGCTCTGCGGAGGTCAGCTATTGTGGCCTTGGCCACAAGGCCAGCGGCTCCGATCACAGCCACCTTCATACCGCTCAGCCCACTATACTTGTTGTGGTTACCCTATGATTCATATGGCTTCAACTAGGTCCATTGAGAGTTTGGATTCCCTGAGTTTTACCAGTACTTGGTCAAGCGCCTCGAGGTGTTTTTTCACGGAGTCCTCCGTGTGCTGAACAGAGATCGTCCACTGCTCATCCGGCCCTGTGCCTCCAGGTATCACTCCCCTGTTCAGCATCGCCACATAGTATGTCCACCAGGCGCCCACGTCGCATTTAAGGAAGTCCCTCCAGTTCTCAACCTTTTTACCGCCGAAGAACACCGCGCCGCTTAAGCCTATCCACTCCACGTAGGCGTTTATTCTGCGGTCAGCGAGTGAATCCCTGTAGCCCGTTGCGAGCTGGTCTCCTAGCCTATATGCTTGAGAGTACGCCTGCTCCGTGAGTATGTGGCTCATGGTTACGACGCCAGCCTTAACGGAGAGGGGGTTAGAGTTAAAGGTACCCGCGTGTGACACTTTGCCCGGCACTATTGTCTCCATAACCTCCCTTTTACCACCCACAACCGAGAGGGGGTAGCCCCCAGCTATGGCTTTACCTAGCACCATTAGGTCTGGTTTTACGCCGAAGTAGCCAGCCGCCCCAGAGTAGAATTTACCAGAAGTTTTTACCTCATCAAATATGAGCACGCACCCCTCCTTGTCACACAGTTTTCTCAGGCCTTCGAGGAAGCCTTTCTTAGGTGGCACGAAGCCCATGTTCATGGGGATGGGTTCAAGTATAACTGCGGCCACGTCCCCACTGTTTTCCTCAACTATTCTCTCAGTGGCCTCAAGGTCGTTGAATGGTGCGACGAGGGTGTTGTCCACAACCTCTTGGGGTACACCCTGCGATGCGGGAACCCTGTTAGGTCTGCGTGGGTCACCCGCCTTGTCGGCTGTTGGTTTGATGCTCACGAGGAGTGTGTCGTGTGAGCCGTGATAGCATCCCTCAAACTTTAAAACCTTTTTCCTCGAAGTGTGTGCGCGCGCTATCCTGACAGCGTGGTGTGTGGCCTCAAGACCCGTGGTTGAGAACCTCACCATGTCGAGTCCGAAGCGCTTCGTCAATATACCTCCAAGCGTGTATGTGTCCTCGCATTCGAAACCGTATATTGTACCCTCACCAACCGCATCCCTCATAGCGGATACGAGTGTGGGGTGGGCGTGGCCGCTCACGAGCACACCGAAACCCATGTTGAAATCGAGGTACTCGTTCCCATCCACATCCCACAGCCTGTCGCCACGCGCACGGGAAACGTAGAGTGGGTAGGGGTCCACGAACCTATAGTTGCTGTGCACACCGAAGGGTGTCAGCTTGCTGTTGCCCTCAAATAGCCTCCTAGAGAGTTTAGTCCTCTCCGCGTACACTCTTGCTTCCTCTTCGGGAACATTAACCATAATATCACACAATGAGAATACCCCGCTTATATATCAGCCTTTTCAGGTTTCAAATCAAATGAAATAAAAATTAATAGCGGTACAAACAAAATTTATCCATGTATTGGTCAAAACTGTGGAATCCGTGAACAATATCTAGCTGAGTGAGTTGATAGGGTGGTCTCCAGAGGAGCATAAGGGCCTTACTACGCATGAATTTCGCAGTTTGGGTCAGCGCATTGGGGTTCACGCTTCGGTATGCTAGTGTGTTTTCGCAACAATTTATTTATTTGCTGCGTATAAATAGTTGAGTGCTGGGTGTATGGATGCGAGCCTCGTTTATGATGGTGGGCGTATACTTATTCGTGAAGTTGATTTTAGCCCGCCCTATGCTAAGTGGGATTCAGCCTTAAAGGCGTATGTGTGTGACGCCATCCACTACGCGGATGTTAAGGAGTATCTGGTGTCTCGGGGGGTTGCTTTAAATGATAGAGTGCTTGATCCATTGGGGTTTAAGCCGTTTGAATGTAAGTATGCTTTGAGGGATTATCAGAGGCAGGCTTATGAGGCTTGGGTTGGAGCTAGGCGGAGGGGCATCATAGTTTTGCCCACGGGTGCCGGTAAGACCGCTGTGGCCATTCACGCCGTCTCTGAGGCGGGTGTCCCAGCGCTTATAGTGGTTCCCACGATTGATCTGCTCAACCAGTGGGGTGAGCAGCTTGAAGCCCAGGGGGCTGAAGTGGGCTACTTGGGGGGTGGGATGAACACTGTTAAGGGTGTGACCGTGTCAACCTATGATTCGGCGGCCATACGCGCGGGTGAGCTGG
>CADDZQ010000063.1 GCA_902812505.1 archaeon | reverse complement strand
ATTCTCTTGTTGGTGTCATCAATCTTTGATAGTACCCCGCTTCTTGTGTCGTCTATTCTCCGATTGGTGGCGTCTATTTTTCTGTTAGTGTCCTCGAATCTCATCATCACTATTGTTTTTAGGTCGTCTATCTTCTTGTTTGTGTCCTGTATTTTGCCGTCTAGGTCGGCTCTCACTTGGTCTATTCTCTTTGTGAGGTGTGTGGTTTCGCGTTGGCTTATGGCTGCTAGGAGTATGGCTGCCTCGGCGTGTGTGAGCCTCTCACCTTTGGCGAGTTTCTCAGCCATCCTTGATAGGTAGTCCTCCAGGAACCTTTCGAGTGATGCTATGAGCGCCGACTCAACCAAAACCCTTCACACACAATACACTACACATAAATATAAATCATCACCCGACGACTCTAACCCCCAAAACAACAACCAAGCAACACAAAACAATAGTAGTAGCAGACAACCTAAGACGCTACACAGAAATCAGAACCCCTCCACAATATTAACATCCAACCACTACTGACAGGTGGCCCCAGTCAACACAGCACCAAACCCCTCCAGCCCACAACAACCAACTATATCAAGACTTACTCACAAGCTTAACCGCTGTACCGTAGGCAATTATCTCATCCATGAACTCCGAAAGCTCATTCGAGTCAAAGTAAACCTGCAGCACAGCGTTCGCACCCATCGAGAGGGCGTGGGAAACCATCCTCTCCATAGCCGTCCTCCTGGCCTTCTCAGCGTTCTCAACAAACTCCGAGATCTCCCCACCAACAATACTCCTCAACCCAGCGAGAAACCTACCACCAATCCCCCTACTCCTAACAGTGATCCCAACCGCGATACCAAGAACCTGCTCAACCTCGAAGCCCGGAACATAATTCATCGTACTCACAATAATCCTATCACTACTAAGCATAAGAACAAGAAGCACCCAAACTTATAGAGTTTTCCCACCCAACCCTAGAGACACCAAAACCCCGCAACCCCTCACTCATTCACTCATTCACTCACCATCCATTCATCCACCCACCCACAGGCACCCTCAAATACCAGTCGTAGCTAAAACAACCATCCATAAACCACACAGATACACCTCCTAGGCCTATTCTTAATCCAAATCTGACCGCAGACCCCCAAGTTGAGTGGGAAACCCGTGGGGCAGCCATAAACGATACACCCCACCATCACATCCAGACGCGTAAGCTCCATACTCGGATGCGGA
The DNA here is from genome assembly GCA_902812505.1 of archaeon. Taxonomy (GTDB): domain Archaea; phylum Thermoproteota; class Thermoprotei_A; order Marsarchaeales; family Marsarchaeaceae; genus ECH-B-1. The sequence goes on along the minus strand of CADDZQ010000063.1, from coordinate 3,920 downwards.
TGAATTCAGTACTACGAGGTGAATCCATTAGATGCCTGCCACCATAAAACAGCAAGAGTTAAATGGATAGGTCTCGGGGAGCCATCACACCATCAAGACGTGTACGCCCTCATCCACAGCCGCCTTGAACTGTTTCTCGTCGGCTGTAGCAAGCTCCAGTTTCTCTCCTCGTGCAAGCGCTATGAAGAGTGCATCGTACACCGTTAACCCACGCCTCACCGCTATTTTGAACGCCTCCGGGAGATACTTACCCTGGTCGGCGAGGAGGAGAGGGGGGTCGCTAGCCATGTCCCCAACTACCTCAAGCGCCACGCTTTCAGCCAACTCTCGGAGAATAACCTTTTTCCAAAGCGCATTAGCGGCTTCCTTGAGCGCCAACTCAAAGGACACCCCACCTTCACCGATCACTTTAGCAGCATCCTCAAAACCCTCCTCCCGGCTCAGAAACTTCACAAGCACAGAGGAGTCAATGACCCTCACGGTCCTCCCTCACACTCCTAACCGCGAAACCCTCAGCGCTCGGTCTGGCCTCGGACAACAAGCGACTCCACTTCTCAACGTAATCCCCCGCCTTCACCCTCACATACACCTCCTCCAAGTACTCCTTCAGCAACCTGTTTAAATCAATACCCTTCCTCTCAAGCTCCTCCTTAACCTCCCTCCTAACCCTAACACTAATAACCGCAGACATATACGTCTATAATCTGTAAACACATCTATAAATCCATCGTAAACAAACAGGCGGCACAGCTAAAAATGGTCTAAGGGAGCGTGAGCTCGGCAACTAAACCCAAAATAAGTCTAGATGCCAACCCTATCCATAAACAATCTTATAAAGCACAGACACAGCCATAATGAATAATGTGTTAAAAGAGAAATGGTGCCCGAATAAAGATTTTCCACGCTCGGAAGCCACGCCCACCAACCCCTAGTGTGGACACCATCATCAGAGAATCAAATGATATCGATGCTGCCCGAACCATGAAACCGATAATAATGTGCCAGAACCCATTATTCCCTCAATAAAGCCACCCCCAACTACTAAGTCGAGTTCTTTAAAATTAATCATGAACCCCCCTCACTGTGTTTTAGGTGTATAAGAACGGGGTTCATAACCGGCGTGAGTGTACCTCCACCGAGTTAGGTGAAAAACTCGGGTTAACCGTGTCTAAATAATGTGTCTAGGATGTATAAAAGTCACTGTCCGGTACTACCTCCTTCTTCGCAGGACTAATACGGATATCAAGGCCACGATTATTACATCACCCAGCCCGATAATTATGGGCGGGAAAAGTGATTGTAAACTGTGAAAACAAAAGTACAACTTCATATTCGAAAAAGGTGAGGTGTACAGCGTAGTCGGAAAACACAACAGCGGTCTTACGACACTCGGTAAGCTACTTGCGGGGTTGATTGCGCCTGATAGCGGTGCAGTCGACATAACTGAGATTGCTAAAGGCGTTCACAAAAACTCTTTAACACGAATACCGCAGGTTGCTTGGATTCCGAAAGGTGTGATTTCTTCGCTTTCACCAGTTGCGAATGTCACAAGCATGATTTGGGTGTACGCAGTTGCTTCGTGTGACGCCGAAGAAATAGCGCTCGGCGCTTTGAAAGAAGTGGGGATTACCAAAGAAGCGTTCACCGAAAGCTCAAAGCTAGGCGCCAAAGCGCTAAGAGCAAACTTTGCGTACCACCTCATAAGACGCGTCAAGCTTTGGTGTTTGACGAATACTACAACTGGCTCAAAACCACTTGGCGCTCTCACCACTCGGAAGTGATGTGGTTTGAGCGCTTTTTGAGGGAACGCACGAAATTCAACGAAACTGTGGATTCTCACACACGAACAAGCGTTTCCAGATTCGAAAGTGTATTTATCAGAGTGATTGATGTAACAAGTATGCTTTTGAAAAAAGACTTGATGATCAAAATAGTGCAGGAAAAAAGCGTTCGACGATTAGAGAGCTAAACAGGTCTACCAAAAACATCAAAAAAGTGATAAAATAAGATTTACAGACGGAATCGAAATAGTCGACTGAAAGTGCCACGCGCCGAAAGTGGTAGTACGGGTGGAAGATGTGAGGGTGTGCAAGCTAGGCGAACTCACGGACGAATATGCGCGTGCCGAAGGGTATCAAAGCGTCGAAGAGCTAAAAACGGTGTGGCCGTTTAGGGTTGGTGGTGAGTGGGATCCAGAACAAACAGTGAAAGTGATTCGATTTATTTTTCTGTCTCATGACATATTGGACATGAAACCTATTTGGGAAAAAAGCGAAAAAAAGCGGTTGCAACACTTTTATAAGGGGAAAATCGGCAACACTGACCCGAAAACGCACGCGCACTGGAATTCTAAAGAAAAGTGATACCATTAAAAAATCACGGTTATACACGATGTGTGAACCACATGATTTATGACCACGGTGGAACACAAATTTTAACATAAAACACGTCACGAAAGAAATGATTCACTAGAATGTGAAATTTTGGACAGTCAAAACACTTTTTTCGAAAAGCTTTTTGTTTTCACGCATTTCACAGGCGTGGGCCAAGGTAAAAGCTTGCTCATCACCTCCATAGGAAACCCTCTTGGGTACAAACCCACGACCTACTCTTATCAAGATAAAAGCACGAAAGGGTGCGTGTCGAGCGTGGTCCTTGACCATATGGACACGGTTTTCTTGGTCGGGCTTGCGAGTTTCACTGACGTTCAGACAAAAACGCCGAGTTCGTGGGCTTCCACAAAACAAAACGAATGCGTTACCGAATTGCTCGATGCTTTAAAGGATACCGGTGGGATAATGTAACACTCGTGTCAGGTGGCACGACCTTTCGATTCCTCATTAAAGGATACCCACGGAATACCCCAGGATTTCATGAGCTTATGAATATCCTTTCGATTCCTCATTAAAGGATACACAAAGTTAGAGTACGAAGAGCTTAGGCGCAACATGCTTTCGATTCCTCATTAAAGGATACGCCAAATTCTTCAGCCAAATAAGCGTCGACGTGTTAATCTTTCGATTCCTCATTAAAGGATACAATCATATTAGCGTGGGTAACGGGTGAATTCTCCATCCCTTTCGATTCCTCATTAAAGGATACGCGTGTTTCCTCTGCTATTCGCCTTCTTGTTTGCCTTTCGATTCCTCATTAAAGGATACGAGTTGCCTTGAACGCACCATACGTATGGAGGGAGATACTTTCGATTCCTCATTAAAGGATACGTTTTGAGCATACACATCTACCCTAACGTTACCGCCTTTCGATTCCTCATTAAAGGATACGTTGTAGCCCTGATCCCGTGAGTGTCTTCTCTAGCTCTTTCGATTCCTCATTAAAGGATACTTGTTTTGCTTGTTGTCATCGTCTTGGTTTTGGTGATATCTTTCGATTCCTCATTAAAGGATACTCTCTTTCCCCTCCCAACCGTCTGGGGCATCTGTGCTCTTTCGATTCCTCATTAAAGGATACAAAATTGTGGAAATACAAGAAGAGATAGATGAGCATATCTTTCGATTCCTCATTAAAGGATACCGGCGTCTTGTTGTTTTTGTGGGGATGGTTGGTCTAGGTTTTCGATTCCTCATTAAAGGATACCGGCGTCTTGTTGTTTTTGTGGGGATGGTTGGTCTAGGCTTTCGATTCCTCATTAAAGGATACCAGCCGCCGAGGACGCCGGCGCCGCCGCGGCGAGTAGTCTTTCGATTCCTCATTAAAGGATACCGGCTGGTTCTAGTAGTAGTATTGTTATTATCTTCTATTATCTTTCGATTCCTCATTAAAGGATACCCCCCGAGATGAGGAAGATGGTTATCCCAAACGAGTTAACTTTCGATTCCTCATTAAAGGATACGGATACCCTGGGGTGGGGTTGTCGGTAAGTCGTCTGGCTTTCGATTCCTCATTAAAGGATACTGGTC
>CADDZQ010000062.1 GCA_902812505.1 archaeon | reverse complement strand
GACGAAGTCAAAGCAGACCTATCATCCAAAATAACAGCACTAGACAAAAAAGTAGACGAAGTCAAAGCAGACCTATCATCCAAAATAACAGCACTAGACAAAAAAGTAGACGAAGTCAAAGCAGACCTATCGAAGCATATCGATGATGCCAGGCTTGAGCTTCTGAGCAAAATCGACGACATAAACAAGAGGGTGGATGACGTTAAGGCAGATACAACCCAGCTAAAACACAGCCAAGACGACCTGCGCGACAAAGTGCTCGCCCTCCTAACAGACAAACTCAAACAATAGTGATACCAGCTTACTCAAAACCCTCGGATGAATAACAGGTGTAAGTGTAGTTGACTAAAGTTAACTCAGTAATGATGAACTGGATTATGGTTTTTGTTTCTTAAGAAAAATTATCTTATCCTTAATCTACTATTAAATAAGTATTTTAAAATAGGCCGAGTTGGTAGGGAGAGTTATGCGGCTCTTTTTGGGTTTACGCATCGTGTCCCAAGTAATAGGGCTGAGGCGATACGCCTCCCTTTTCGAAGCGCTCTCTGCTTCGTTCTCCGCAGTCTATCTAGTGCTACTGCCAACACTCCCCTTCGGGGCTTTCGTGCTTCAGGCCATCATGTTCATGACACCGGTTCAAGTGGTGTTCGCCCTGGTCTTAGGGGTGCTTCTGGTGCTGCTGGTCACCCTTAACATCTACGCCCGCAGGCTGGGCTGTGCCTACTTGGGGGTTGCTCCAGCTGGGTCGGTGCTGGCGAGCCTAGTCAACGCCCTATGCTGCACCCCGATTATACCCACCATCCTCGGGTTGTTGGGTGGCTTCTCACCCATTATCTACACTTTATCCCCCCGCCTAGAGTACTCCTTCGAGGAGTATTACTGGGTGTTCTACTTATTCTCCGCCGCCATCCTGGTCTACGCCCTATTCAGGGTTTCGAGGAGTATCGCCCGCTGTGTTCCCAACTATTTGGCGGAGAGGCGGGAGAATGCCCACTAAGAAGGAAATGAAGCGCCAGGCTAGGCAGGCCAAGAGGAGGCGGAGGCGAACACTTCTTGCGAGCGGGGTCGTGGCGGCGTTTGCGCTCGCGGTGATACTCCTCTACGTGCACAGCGGGGGTAACGCGTCAACCGCTGGGGGCGGCACGCAGACCGAGCGCTTCACGGGCTTCCCACTGACACTCCTCAACGGCACAACCATAAACACGACCACGCTGAAGGGACACCCATTCGTGCTCTGGTTTGTTACCACGTGGTGCTCATCGTGTATTGAGAGCCAGCAACTCCTAGCCTCAGAGTACTACCCCGCCCTCCACTCTAAAGGCATACTCATAGTAGAAGTTGAGAACTATGATGATCTGGGCGAAAACGGCCCAACAGTCCTGCAGTACACACAGAAATACGGCGGACTCAACCAGCCAGGCTGGCTCATAGGGACGGCGCCCGAATGGGTCACACAGAAGTATAACCCCGACGAGTACTTGGACATATTCTACCTCGTAAACCAGGCTGGCCAGATAGTTGGGGAGAATGAGGGGCTGGGTGCGTATCTCGGCTCAATCATACAAGACTTCAGCGCAGCCTAGGAATCATCCAACCTCACGGTGTACGTGGGCCAACCCATACCCGCTAGCCTATACTCCTCCCTGGTCTCGGCTAGCGCCCCCTAAGCAGCACCACTACACTGGTATACACTAGAACATTCGAAGCCATAGAAGGTCCTCACGAGCGTTACCCACCAGCTGAAAGCTCTCAGGACACACTTTATCATAACACTCTAAAGGCCACACTAACCCAACTATCTTTAACACCTAAATATAATAGCAATGCCACCCTTAAGCCACATATGGGAAAACACTAAGCGAGAAGCATAAAAACCTTAATACAAGCAATTTACCTTATCAAGCGCATTATGGATACTGAGGCTGGCGTGTAATAACTGGCAACATAGCCTGTTAAATATCCATTGATTCCTTTCCTCCAGAATTGTTTGGGGAGTTTCACCACAACTATTCCCCAATTAATGATCCAGTGATGATTTGGAGACGCCAGCTTTTTACTCCCTTCAGAAAAAACCACATCGACGTGGATTTGCAAATTATCGTATGTATTTATGAATAAACAACATGTACTCACATTAACCACCGTTTCGATTTTTCTATTCCCAGTAATTTAGTCAAGTATATTTGATAGTACTCCCAAGATACACGGCCAACAGGATTAGTTAAAAATTAGCTCCCAGAATTAGAGGTACCGCACTTCAAATTTGTGCAGGATCTCTATATTCTAATCCACGCTATGCCAAGTTCATTAGCTCGTGCGCCTTCGCTAGCACCTTCGACGCGTCCGCGTGGGCGTCGTGCACCCATTCTCCCCTCTCCTCGTCGAAGAGCTCGTAGGGCAACGTGAACATCGACCTGGAGTTGGGCAGTGAGACCAGCATCTTCATTCTCGCAGCAAGCGGGGCTAGCCTGGAGTTAACATAGCCCAAGAAGCCTTGGTACTCGCTAGAGGGAAGATAGTACTCAGAGAAGTGTTGGCCTGAAGAGTCCAAAAGCTCCCTGTTCATGTAGGGTATTCTCCTCACCCAATCCAAGTACTCATTATAGGCGCCGGGTGCTGTTTGGGTCACTAGGTATACGCCGAGTTTCTCGGCCTGCGAGAAGAGTACACGGTACTTCGAAAACATCCTCCTTGGAACAAGATGTTTCTCATAGTGGTACAGCAGGAGCCTGTCACTCACCCTCACCCCATGCCTGCTGTAAAGCTGGGCTGAGATCTCGGGGAAACTCTTGGCCGCATCGAACTCCAGCTCCTTAAGTAGGAGTAGGTCCAGCCTGTCCGCGAGTGGCTTCATGGATGGGTCGTAAACGCCGGGCTCAGGGGGGCGGGGTGTGAGCGAGTCCCAGTCGAACACGTAGCCCCCGCCACCGCTCCAATCAACATACTCGGGTCTCAGGCTGTGGCGCACGATCTCGGGGAACCTCCTCACACTATAGGACTCCAAGAATCCCTCCTCCACCAGTTCATCGAACAATTCAAGGTACTCGTCACCCCGTGGACCCGTGGGCGCATAAATCATACCGAAGAGCTCGGCGGGTGACGTGGCGCTCCCAGCCAGATAGTTCAGGCTTGAGACACCTTCGAAGGCCCGTAGAGCTATACGCCTGTACTCCGAGCGCACGGTGGCCTCGAAGAACACGTGTGTAAGGCCGAGCAACTCGGTGTTGGGCGCCGCACTTATCAGCAGGTCGAATTTTCTGCGTAGCCTCTTATATGTGTTTATGGCTCTACTGTAGGGCACGCCGATAAGCGAGCTCAGCCGTCTGATGTCCCGCGGGCCGAGCTCCATCAGACCCCGTACAACCGCAGTGTCCACCGTTTGGGTTAACTGCTCATAGCCCTTTGAAAGCAATGTAAATATTATAACACACACTGATATATTACCATTTCGCTTTAACTACACCCAAGCCATCAATACCTACCACCGCAACACTCCTCATACAATCCGCTTAGAGTTGTTCACTATATTGCCCACTACTTTGACGTGGCCGTCGCAGGTTAGAGTTCTCAGCGTAAGAACTCTAACCTGGATAGTCGCCTACCTTGTCTCCGAGGCTTAATATTTTTGTATGCATGGTTCTGTATACGTGTGCTTTTGGATAAGTTTTTCGGTTTTTTGCGCTGCTTAGGCTAAAAGTATAGAATATTCGAAAAATTCTGATATCGTTTTTTGCATTAACATTTATATTGGAAAGGCTCCATGTGGGTGGGGGTTCACTGGGGTTGGTCTTCATCACGTCGCCCGCAACTATTCCACCCCCTCCCCCTCATCATCCCGCTGACCAGTCATCATCCGCACCCCCGAACGTTAAACCCAAGCAAAAGGACATCCCACATATCGCTTCTTCCGCAGCCCCCAGCGGCACCATAAACCGTCGCTTCCACAGCCAGCGTGAAGCCTTTGGGAAACACCCAGTTTTTGATGTAAACCCAAACTTGAGGAGTGTAGCACAGGTGGGGTACGCTAATGGTAGTAGGATCGATGACTGTATGAGTTCAAGCCATCTAAACGTGGAGCATTACGACCCGTTTTTCGACCGCTGGTAAAAGAGTGGTTTGAAGGCTCAAAGAGGGGTGTACAGTTAACAAGAGTACTTGTGGGCGTAGTCACACATCTTCATCTTGAGCACCTTAATTTTTCCCCTAACCACACTATTATTGCAGCCCATCTTATCACCCTACGCGTAAACATGGTTTTACAACCACGATTCCCACGGCTATGCTTCCCCCCACTCTTCGCAGTCTTCTTCTCCCTCCCCGTTAAGAAGAGAAGTACTCCGAGGGCTACACCTATAATCACCACTATGGATACCTTGAGTAGTGGCTGTTTAAAGGTGGCTACGGCCTCGCTGCCAAACGCGGCGACCGCGACGGGCACACCGCAACACACTAAAAAGATAAAGATGAGGAGGGACATTAACCCTTCGTGGCGTGAAACCGTCTGTCGCCTCATAGGTCACCCCCTCAAACTACTCCCCTTCCTCCTCTTCCTCCCCACAGCAACAGCACCCGCCTACACGTGTGATCTCCCGCTTGCCTTCCTTCTTCGCCTTCTCCAAGGGTTTACCCGCCAACTCCCTATCCGCCATATCCATCACAAACCATAACGTGCGCAAACTATGAAAGTATTCCCATTAAACCATTAAAGAAAACCTAAGCCTAGATTTTCTGAATAAAACCAAAACCACAATAAGCCCGTCAGGCACCTACACGGTGAGTTGGAGCCCAATCTTCACCGCTCACACGATAGGCACGCCGGTGACCTGCAGTTAATTTGGAGTAGGGGTTATAGGAACCCTGAGGTTCTCGGATGCTCTAGGCGCGTGGTGGTTTGCTGGGAGCCGCCAAGCACTGACTCTAGAATTGTAAAGCTGGGATTGGGCGCTCACCCTGCTGAGGGCTTGCTTGGATGGGGTGCAGCAGCTCTCAGAGTCTTGGCCGAGTTTGGTTGTCCCCCGTCTAGTGGTGTATATATAGGTTGCAGTCATGAGGGCTAGGGCCGCCATACTCGTGGGGATGGCCAAGTTGTAGAGGGTGGAGTCGAGGAGGACGGCTGAGGAGGACGCGTATGCGAGTATGGATGTGAGTAGGGGTAGGCTGCAGCAGCCCCCGCTTATGAGCGCTGATAATAGGCTGGTTGCCCCCGTGAGCCTGAGGTTCGTGGATTTAAGGCTGCGTGTGGCGTTGATGTTTAACCCCAATAGTAGGGCTATGGCTATCGAGGTTGCCGTGGGTCCTAGACCCAACGCGAACTCGATGTGAGCGTTCGGGAACCACACCACCCCGCTCGC
>CADDZQ010000061.1 GCA_902812505.1 archaeon | reverse complement strand
CGATTAGACCCGCCGTAACAAAACGTGTTGAACCATATCTATCCGATAGGTATCCGCTTAGAGGGCCGGCGGCCACAAATGCTAATGAGTATGGCAGCATGAGTATACCAGACCTATATGCGTCATATAACAAGACGCCCTGGAAGAATATGCTGAGGTTGAGGGTTACCCCACCTCTGGCAATCGATGAGAAGAGATTAGCTATTATCCCAGAGGAGAACACTTTGTTCCTGAATAGTCTAAGGTCCATCATGGGATAAACCATCCTTGTCTGGGCGTAGACAAACAACACGATCAGGTTTAACCCTATACCCATAATCACAGCCTCATACACACCCCACCCAGAGAAGGCGCCAAAAGTCAAGCCGTAGAGGATGAAACCCACACCGGGAGCGAAGAGGAGATTCCCCAGCACGTCGACCCCCTCCCTCATGTGAGCCTGAACACTGAGCTCCCTAAGACGGAAGTATGCCCAAACAGTTGAGAAGCCACCCACGGGTATGTTTATCCAGAAAATAGAGCGCCAACCCAGCGTCTGGGTTAGTACGCCCCCAATTGTTAAGCCAACAACAGAGCCCATTATCCCAACTACTTGGTTTATACCGATAGCCCTACCACGCTCATTGGACGGGAACGCATCCGTGAGTATGGCGTTGTTGTTTGCGAATATCAGCGCGCTACCGAGACCCTGAACTATCCGGAAACCCACAAGTGTGGCGCCGTTAGGTGAGACACTGCAAAGCGCGGAACCAACTGTGAACACCGCGAAACCCAAGTTATACATTTTCACCCTGCCAAAAATATCGCCGAAGCGTCCCAGCGTCAACAGCATCACCGCGGCCACAATCGAGTATCCAAGTATTATCCAAACACCATCAAAGGCGGATGTGCCAGGGAGCTCCCGCACGATTGTGGGTAGTGCTAGAACCACGATGTTGGAGTCCAAAAAGGACATAAACGATGCGAGAGTAGTGTTAACTAGGACCATGTATTTGTACTCCAAAACAGGTCGAACCCCGCTTCCCTACTTGTCTACATTATCTTGTGGAGATAATTGGAGATAAAGGGTACAACCAAATGGCAAACTAATACAAGCTTCATTCGAGTTATTCAGAGAACTTGGAGCCTAAGCCTAGATTTAGCTATTTCTCCTTATCTTTCGAGTAGTTGAGGTATGAGTAGTATGGGGCGTCAACATTCATTCTCCAGAACTCTGCGAATATTTCTCCATAATGGTGGATAACCTCGATGGGCACGTGGTAGAGCACCTGCTCCAGTGTATACACTGACACTCTGCCGTCTGGGTACACGCGCCTAACCTGTTTCCTTAAATCCTCAGGCTTGAGTCTTTTGAAAAGCTCCTGCGTTTTCTGGTCCACCTCGCGCATATACCTCCTTACATCATCCAAGCTTTTGAAATCATCAAATTTAACTTGCGCCTCACCCCTACCCGCCGCCCGGTAATGCAGCCAGTTATCCTCGACGAGAACGGTGTGAACCAACACATCCTTTATACTATAGAAACTCAACTCCCTATTCTTAGTAAACTCATCCTGCGGCATCTTCTCAAGCGCCAAAACAATCTTATCCCTCTCACGCTTAAAATAATCGAAAAGCTCCTCGTAACCAAACATAACAACTAGTCATGCGATTTCAAATATATTTCTTACGTCGAAGACAGCAGACTGAAAAATTTGCAGCTCTGGATTTTCAGTTCAGCAAACAACTAGGATATTGTTAAATTCTAATTATAGTTAGAGTTAACTAAGCCACGGCAATTATAATCTCCTGTAAGACATGATATCAAGGATTTTGGAGGGTCTTATTCTTATGAGCACACGTGGATACCTCATAAGTTCATCGAACGTGGTGGACCACTGATTCTTTGGTACATATTTTTCCACGATCCTACGGGTCACATCCCTAACACCTTCGTGGATAAGTTCAGCCAAACCCTCCACTATCACCCCCTCGTAGGGTGGATTATCCGTGTCCACGATCAAGGCAACACGCGGATTCTTCATAATATTCTTCACCTTTAATCGATCAACGGATGTGGATATCCAGAAAAAATCCCCATCAAAAAGAAACCAGACAGAGGAAACATGAGGAATGCAATCCCCCGAGACTGTTGCAAGCCTAAGCAATATGGGCTTCGAAAGTAAACCAATAATTTTAGGATCCCGCAAATCCGCTTTTACCATGGAACACACAACTTGCAAAGCTTAATACAGGGAATTCACTGGTTTACTGTTTGAGTAATACTCACCCTCTTCGGCAGCACCGCGCCCACCGCGGCGATAACAACCCCTATTATGGCTATAATGATTGGAATCGTTCTAAAAGTGGGTGTTATAGCAAGTATACCAGCGAACATCACAATGAGACCCAACACAAAAATCCCACTACGCATAACCATAATTCTAACTACGATAATAAAAACTTTTGGGTAAACCCACGCTCAAAAATGAACCCAACCTCTAAGTCGCTCGATCCCTACTCTTCTGACGGGAAAACAAACGGGGAACAAATCTGAAACTCAGCTCAGCCGCCTCCAAGATGAATAGAACCGTGAGAGTCGCCGAGAACACCAAAATTGCCCAGTCGGTAAGATTCACCCAAACCATACCCACTCACACCCCAGTACTCATATAACTACAGTTACCAGTTGGGTTGCTCCCAACTATATATGTTATGGTGCAGGAGATTGTTCCCTGTTCTACCCAGCCGAGAACAGGGTAATAGAAATACGTATGAGCATTACTACTATAACTTAAAGCGTTAGATGAATATCCGTTTACACCGTACACAACGTAGCTAGTACTACCCTGCTCAATATTCCATACGTACACATATATATTCCAGTTAGGCGGATATGGATTGTAACTCACAGCTTGGTTCGCGGTTAAGTCACCCTCCACATACGCCTCAATCCAGTAGACCCACAACTCCTGCCCGTCGCCAGCATAATCGGCAATCGAAGCCTCAGCATAGAACGACGTTAGACGTCGTCCGATGAATTAGTCGACCCCGTCCAATTGAACGTAACTACAAGGTATCCAACATGCCCATCTGGAAGCTTGTGCTCTTCTTGGCCGCTAAAAATCCTTACCTGGGGAGCCGCCCCATGAGCCAAGGAAACATATGGCAATACAAAAAATAAGCCAGCGAACATCACAACAAGACACTAAAGGAACCATTTATCTTAACAGGTTGGGGGTGGAAGACCCAGCCCGCCCCTTAGGGCTGTGTGGCAAGCCTCACAAGCCCCAAGTCAACACCCACCGCCCTCTCGGACTCCTTCGCAGACTGCCCCGCGTTTCGGGTTCCTCCACCAAGAATACCACGTGGATTCGACCTGAAGGGTAAAGCTTCACGCACACCTGAGACACTTGGTTTTCTGGGAACTCCCTGTGGAGGATTAAAGTGAAGAAGCCGATTCTACTCAGGTAGAGCCGGCCCTTCCTCTTCGGGCTTTTACCATTTCCGGCCTGTCTTATATTCGAAAGCCCCCAACCAAATTGAGGGTACATCAAGGACAAAAACTTATGAGGCTTCTTTTCCTTTTGTTTGTTCGTTAACCGATCAAAGAACTTTTGACGCGGCCGGTGAAACCTCTCTGCCACCTGCTGAGCAACCTGAGAGTGCAACGCTTGAAACCCTTCATTTTGCTTTCTTAAATCCAAAACGAGCTGCTTGAGCTCGTTCCTACTCAGTGTGCTTGTTCTTCCCATACTCTTCCCGCTCCGCGTGTAGGGAGCGCGTTATAGAGCTTGCAGGCCACCTCAAACTGGGTCTTCAACACCCTCAGCCGCCGTGGTCTTCGAAGTGTACACCCTGAACCTGTAAGCCTTCACACGCACACCAAATCTTCTCCGCATCCGTATTTACACCCTTTGGACCCTCACCTTGAAGGGCGAGGTTTTGAAATCTTTATCACTCATTTCTAGGATCAAGGTCGGAGGCTTGTTTGCTTATAAGATTCAATGCGGATACCTGCTTATCCTCACGCTTATCGTGCGATAATCCCGACTCAGCGTAAACCACGATTAAGGTAGAAGAAATCAGAGGTAAAAGTATGTATGTTGTGACCACCTCCGAGTCGAAAACCAAACCTGTAACAATTAGAATCAGGCCCGCGAGCCCATAGTAGAATGAAGCATCCCTCCTCCCTCCACTACCACTTAAAGTGGATGCAACAAGATAGCAACCAGTAGTGAAGGCGGATATAGCGGCGAACACCAAGAACACCACACTAGCATTAGTCACCCCGAGAAAACCGAAGTCGTATATTATTATGGTGCCAAGAACAATAGAGGAACCAGCCAGAACATTACTCATAATAAAGTACTCCAGCGTGTAACCTCCAAGAAGTGTTACAATGTACGCGATTCGGAGTTTACCTTTATTATCCATTATTCGCCACCCACCAATAACAGTGTAGACTAACCCCGCAAGTATACCTAAGTATGGTTCTATAGACGCCAAGACACCCGCAAACGTCGAACCTGAGGGGATACCATAGTTGGCAGTCAACACGTTACCCAATATATAGAGGAAACCCAAAGCCGTTGTGAGGATCATGAGTATAAGTGGTGGGCTGAACCAGTTTGGTTTAACTGCTAACCAGAGTGATGCTAATATTAGGCAGGCGACCACGCTCAGAAGCAGTATCAGAGTCTCAGGCGGTGGGGAGTTAACTGGGTTATCCAGCCCCGCGGACACGTGCTGGATGTCCATCACGATGGAGGTTATAGTGGCAACGAAGAGGAAGAACACGTAGCTCCTTCCCGTTTTGCTTTCTATTTTTGTTAGAAATATAGAAGCGAGGAGTGTTGCAGGTACGAGGAGTGTGAGGAGGCTGAACGCTTTGCCCCCAACAAAATATATTGCCCTGAGTAGTGGGGCTACCTGCTGTATGTTTACACCCGCCTCACCAAGTGGCAGAACGGCTGCGAGGAACTCCCTATTAAATATGGCTTCGACCAGTATTACAGCGAACGTTAGGTAAAAAAAGGTGTTAGCGTTCTGAGTCTCTCTTCGCTCAATTCACTCAACCAATCTATCTCTTAGCACGTACACCAATATAGCACCTATGATTGGCACACCCGTCTCAACCAGCTGACCCAACTCCAGGGGTGAGTGAGCAGCGCCGTTGGGCGGCTGAATGTACACGTTCCACCACAGTGAAATCGATTTGAAGTCCACGGATTCACCTATCGCCCCTTGGAACCAAGCGAAGGCCACGTGGTACACCTGGCCGGGGTGCGAACTGCACCTGGTAGTGTGACTCCCCACCACCACCGGGTATACACGAGCTCACACCTGTGGTGTTAAAGGTGCGCGCGAACTCCAAGCTCAGGTAGGTCTGACC
>CADDZQ010000060.1 GCA_902812505.1 archaeon | reverse complement strand
AGTGCTGCGCAACATCATCAATACCCTTCTGGCAAATCACAACATTCGCACCAACAGACGCCAACTTCTCAACCATATCCCTCAAAATATTCGTCTCCTGGTCAATAAACGCCTTCATCTGATCGGGCGAAGTAATGGATATCTTCGCCGTGATCTCTGTTTTCTCGATCTCGAGGGGAGCGTTGAGTAGCGCAATCTTGGCTTTCTCAACACGCTTGGGCATACCCGCGTGCACAACCTCCTTGTCGATCACTATACCGTTTATTATTTCTGCCTTGACTGTGCTTTCACCCTTCCTCTTCTCGATCTTGACATTATCCAAATCTATCTTCACTTCGCCATCAAGCTGCTCTTTCACCTGAAGCACTGCCTTCACAGATATTTCCGATAGAGCGTCTAGCGAAGCGCCGCCAGAAACGATCTTACTCGCTAACGCGGTCTTGGCTATCTCCTTTAACACTTCGAAGTTGTTCCCCTCAACCGTCTTAGCGAGGCTACTCAAAAGCTCTATAGACTTGGTGTAAGCCTTCCTGTAGCCATCAATGATTATGGATGGGTGAACGTTGTCGTCGAGAAGAACGTTAGCCCTGTTAAGCAGTTCACCCGCCAAAACCACGGCAGTCGTTGTACCGTCGCCAACTTCGGCGTCCTGCGCCTTCGAGACCTCTACAAGCATCTTCGCAGCCGGATGCTCAACCTCCATATCCTTCACAATGGTTGCGCCGTCATTGGTTATTGTCACATCGCCGAAGCTGTCAATCAGCATTTTATCAAGGCCCCTAGGACCGAGCGAGCTCTTCAGGACCTCTGCAACCGCATACGCAGCCAAAATGTTTGTCCTAAGAGCCTCACGACCCGTCGTCCTCTTAGAGCCCTCTTTGAGTATTAACACAGGTAGACCCTGTGGCGTTGTTGCTAAAGCCATGTTTCACACCCTATGTAAAGAGGCGGCTAAGCGGTTATTTAAATTCTAATGTAAAACCTCACACGAAATCAACCCCAACATCCAATCAAAATGGTAGAACCAGTGCAACCACGCTCAAACCCAACACACTGAAACGCAACCAAACCGTGTTATATGAGTTGTTAGGTGAGAGACAACACATCAACCCTCAGAGAGGCGGGGCACTCCGTTTTAGTCTAACCCTCTTTCAGGGGTAGCTGAGCCTGCATGACGTATGCGTCTTCTCCATCAGAGTAATACCCCACGCTTACTTCTTTTATTTCAAACCCAAGTTTTTTGTAAAGCGATATAGCAGGGGCGTTCGTAACCCGAACTTCCAAATAGACCTCTGTAGCTTTATACTCCGAATAAGCGTTGTTGCATGCAATGAGCATTAGGCGCCGACCTATTCCCTGTCTTCTAAACGCTTTGTGTACAGTCACGGAGATAACATGGGCGCGGTTGACCCACTTCAAAACGGAGAGGGTTTTCTCCACCCTAATCATTATGTATCCGACGGTTTGTAGGCCGTGCTTAGCAACTATGAATGTCTTTGGAAACTGGGATAATATCTCATAAAAAAACTGTGGAGGGTAGTTCTCTGGAAGGTTCATTCTGTTGAGCGCAATCACGTCGTCGATCTCCGAGACATCCGCTGGGCGTATTTCTACACTCAACACACATCACTCTCATCTCCCCCCTACTTAACATTAACGATGACCACTGTAAACACTTCCACCAGAAGAAAATATTTTATTAGCACCCAATCGTGTTAAGACGATAACATGCACCCACCCATAGAGGATGTCTCTATTAACTCTAAGGGCGCCATACTCATCGGCTCAGAGTTTGCAGCCGATGGCCCATGCGCTGAAAGAACCCTCTTTGTGAGCCACGCGCACAGCGACCACATCGGTGGTTTGAGGAGGAGGGGTGGGAGCAGAGAGACGCTGTGCACACCAGCTACATACGACTTAGCATGCCATACACTAGGTTACAGGCCGAGCGGGGTGCGCACAGTGGGCTATAGCAAGCCAGTCACATACGGTGAGGAAATATTAACTCTATACCCCGCGACCCATATACTTGGCTCAGCGCAGGCCCTTGTTGAGACCAGATTCGGAAGCGTCGCCTATACGGGTGACTTTAAACAGCCAGGCACACCAATACTTGGCGCCGACGTGCTCATCATGGAAGCGACCTATGGGGCTCCAATTTACAGACGTGAAGTAGGCGACGCGGAAGTAGCTCTAGTAGAAACGGTCGAAAAACACCTGCACGATGGACCGATATGTATTTACGGATACACCTCTAAGGTGCAGGAAGCATTGGCCATTCTAAGGGGGTTTATTGACGCGGAATTCCTCCTAGATAGCGCCTGTGATAAGGTGGCCAAAATATACCTCAAACACGGCTTTAAACTACCCAAGTACAACCTCTTAGACCAAGAGAAGGCCGAGGGAAGAAGCGTGGTGTTTAAGTCGCTGAGCAAAGCAAGAGAGAGGTTCCACGGCACAAAAATAGTACTCACAGGATGGGCTCCCAGCCTAGTCACGAGGGTGGAGGGTGGGTACATGATTAGGCTGAGTGATCACGCAGACTATAATCAACTATTGAATTACGTCGAGGAAGCCAGGCCGAAGGTTGTATACACAGATGGCTGGAGAAGCAGTTACGCTAAAGTGTTAGCCAAAGAAATAGAGAATAGGCTGGGTATAAAGGCTCATCCCCTGCCTAGGTGATATAGATGTTTATCGCACCGATTCTTTTCTATGCTGGCATTCTACTAGTCTTTATTGGTATAATCGGGATAGTAGCTTATACACTCATACTCGCTTCGAGGAGGACTCGACGAGACGACCATGGCGGGGAGAAGACGGAGGATAAGCCTAGTGAAGGTGAGGTTGAGGGAGGGGGAGTGATATTTATTGGGCCCCTCCCAATAGTTTTTGGTTCAAACAATAGAATAGCTAAGTGGATGGTTATAGCGGCTATCTTGATAACAGTAGTGCTAGTGATTGAAACATTATTCGTGTTGGGGGTGGTCTAATGTGTTCAGAGTTTTCCTTGTACTCATATTCGTGGGATTCCTACTAATCTTCACAGCAACCACACTTATAGCTTTAACATCAAACACGCAGAGCACCACTAGTGTCGGAGGCGTGATTCTAATAGGACCAATACCAATAGTGTTCGGTTACGGGAGGATTGCACCCCAGCTGTCTGAGTTAGCGATAATCCTAACAATCGTGGCAATTATACTTTTTCTTGCACCTTTCTTTATAAACAGAAAGCGATATCAAGCTTCACATTAACAAGATTTTTAAGTATTATGTAAAGATACAAAGCTACCACCTATCCTCATCCACTGAACGCCAGAAATGCACACACTGATTTGACAAAATAGATTAGTGGTTCGGCACACTTTGTGAGAAATATACGCAACACTTAATTAATCGAGAGAGGGTTAGTTTTTGATTAACATGAGCACCAACGAAGAAAGGAAAAGTAGTAAAACGCAGGAAAACGTGGTACTCATAGGCCAGAAGCCAGTGATGAACTACGTTACAGCCGCACTAGTCCAATTCAACGGTGGGTCAAGCGAGGTGATTTTGAAGGCCAGAGGCAAGGCAATAACCAGGGCAGTGGATACAGCTGAAATCTTGAGAAACAGATTCCTTAAAGACGTCAAAGTAAAGAAAGTGGAGATAGGGTCAGAGACGATAACAATCGACAATCAGACCAAGAATGTTTCAACCGTTGAGATCGTTCTCTCAAAGTAATTGGGGCCATCACCCCCCAGCTTTTTCCGAAAATTAAAAATGGGTGGGGTATAATTTCCCTAGCTACTTAGACTGACCTAATTAGGCCTGTTGTTGCATCCTCATATATTAGTCCCGCTTCGCTAAGCGTCTCCAGCAGCTTCCTCTCACGCTGGCTGAGCTTTTGTTTTTCGGATATGGGTATAGGGAGCTTTTTTAGGAATGCCTGATAGCTTGGCGTGTGAACAAGTAACTCTTCACCTCCTACACTCATTATGCTCACTAAGTTTTCCTTCATGAGCTTCTCTATCTGCTCGCGAGGCTTTCTGATTTTATCCAATGGATAAACAACAACGTCTTCAAGGAATCTGAGAAAGCTGTCCTGCTGTGATTGAGGCTGTTTTTCAGATATAGATGTAGCTGGTTGAACCGGTTTGGGTGTTATGACCTGCGGTGTTGACCTGACCTCCCTCTGGGATAGTTGGTGCGGCTTATCAGACGGCTTAGCTATAGCCTCCATAGCCTTCGTCTGGGCTTCTTGCCGTTCTGCACTCTGCGTTTGAAGCCTTTCGAGTGCACTCACCCTTTTCTCTAGGCTTTGAAGCTTCTCCCACATGTCTATCAACATGTCTATCCTACCAGCCTCAATACTTCCTCCCTTAGTGTAAACATCTATCAAGGCCACAAGCACTTGATCAAAGCTCACCTCTCGTCCAAGCAAGGACTCCATAGCCTTCTTTACATCATTGAGCCTCGACAGAACTTCCTTACTAACAGCTAGATTTTCACTCATCTATACACATAAAAACAACGCATAGAGATAATGTTTACTCATCTGATTCATCAGGCAACAACGTAGGGTTCTAGCTTGAGCCACCATCTATTAGGGATGCGTGACCTTTCCCCATCGCTACCTCTATGAGGAGGTTTCAGGAGCACAGTCTACCTGCACCGGAGATCCAATACGCCAACAACAATACCATAAATTTGGATGCCGAACTATATGTATAATGCTTAAACAGCTCACCATCAGGGGGAACCATGTATCAGAGCACGGAGGCAACCCCCTGTAGAACTCTCAGGGTTAACATATGTGATCGTAGCCCAAACTACGCTAGCCTGCATTTATCTGTTGGTAGAGAAACTTGAGCGTTCCACCTCGAAAGCTCTCTATTTATGCACTTCAAGGCACTGAGAATCCTCTACCTGATATTATTTAACCCATCAAGTTTAATCCCACTCTTTGTTTGAGGTCTCAGCTATGCTTGTTGTGAGCTTATGCATAAAAATCTTTTTTTGATATGTCTGCTTCACGTATAGAGAGTCCCTCTAGAGACAGTTACAAGTCTTATGCCTAACAGCTATTAAGTCATTCACTTTGAAAATTTTTCTCATCGACGCCCCAAAACACTTAGTTTCATCCCTTGGATATAAGGAGCCTTAAACGACCAAACATTATCCTTAAACTCCACTATTACGGATAGCGTGGTCATGGTGTATCACCAAACGAATTCGCTAGTCAAAGATCTAACTATGTAAAGTTTAGAGATTGAGCGCGTAGGTATGAGAGAGTTACAATCAGTTTATAAACACCCTTCACACTAATAGTTGTTACGGAGGATAAAATTGGTCTATCAAACGCAGAAAACCGATACGAGGTCGGAGAGGCTAAGAGTGGACCCACCGCCCAAATATATAAGAAACGCCTTGAACACAGAGGTTCTCGTAAGGCTGAAGGATGGAAGCGAATTCGTTGGCAAGTTGGTTGATTACGACTCAGTGATGAACCTTATACTGGAGGACTCGAAAGAAGTTGACAGAGACGGCAACCCGCGTATTAACCTAGGTAAAGTCATGATAAGGGGAAGCCAAATTATCTTTGTGCGAGTCGCGCCTCAACCATAGTAGCGAGCAAAACACGGGATTTCGTTTTTGATTTACACACGATACACACGGTTAAAGTTAG
>CADDZQ010000059.1 GCA_902812505.1 archaeon | reverse complement strand
CCTCCTCTATACATAAATTTTCTTCATAAAAAGCAGGAAATAACAAACAAAATTTATGAAAAAGGTTTAATAGTGGGCAGAATGTACAGCGTTATTGTCTAACATGAAATTTGGATTAAGGCTTGCGGATTGGTTCGGTGGAGCGCGAACAATGGTTGAGCTGGCTCTCACAGCCGAGAAGGAAGGATTCGATTACTGCTGGGTTTCACACGATGTGTTTATGCGTAGCTCACTAGTGACGCTCACCGCCATCGGCTTACAGTCGAAGAAGATGATACTTGGAAACACAATACTTAATCCATATACACTTAACCCAGCCGAAATAGCCATGTACCTCTCTACACTCGACGAGCTCACTGACGGCAGGGTGGTGTGTGGTATAAGCGCTGGAGCCTTAGAATATATGGATTGGTTGGGAATACCGCATGTAAGACCACTAACGAGGACCAAGGAGTGTGTGGAGTTAATCCGTAAACTGATTTCTGGCTCCAATGCTGAGTATCATGGTAACGAATTTGTGTGGAACAAACAATGCTACATGCGTTTTAAACCCGTTAGAAACAGAATACCCGTCTACATAGGTGGTCAGGGTGATAGGATGCTCGAGTATTCGGGTGAAGCGGGTGACGGAGCCCTCCCACTCCTGTATCCGCCCGAGTTCGCTAAATATGCTGTAGAGAAGATCCATAAAGGCGCTAAGGTCGCTGGAAGAGACCCTACAGAGATAGATATAGCTGGGTGTGTGTGGATATCTATAGGTCAAGACAGACAAAGCGCAATAACGCAGGGACTAAGAGAACTTGTTGCCTACTTCGGACCGCTTCTTGGTGTGAAGGGGTTAGGCTCCATTGGACTTACACACCAAGACTTCACACAGGTTCAGGAGACATTTAAAAAGAAAGGCTTGAAGGAGGCAAGTAAACTAGTTGATGAAAGAATGCTTCGCCTCGCAATATACGGCTCACCAGACGACTGCATAGCCAAATTAGAGGAGCTCGCTAGAGTCGGAGTTAACCAAGTATTGTTAGGCGCACCCCTGGGACCAGACCCGCAAGAGGCTATTCGAACAATCGGTCGCAGAATAATACCATACTTTAAGGAAAAAGACCAAAGAAACTAGCCCAAGCATACCCGCCTCTTTCTAGCTTAATAATCCTTCACTAAACAAACCCATTAGACGAGTCTGAACATGCAGTTGCAAGATTATAGAGTGATTGGAAATTTTCCAATATTTGGGAGTTCCAACTTAAAAGTTCATATATTATAAGCCATAATGTAACAGGAAAATTTATTAGACTGACTGCTCAACATAGTCTATGGCCTTTACAAAATTCGCGGTAGGGCTACTTGTAATCGGGTTAATAGTGGGAGGCATTGCAGGCTTTGGAGCCTCATTCGCCCTACAGAGACCAACCTCAACTAAGGCGACAACAACATACACAATAGGTGTTATAATGCCTTTGTCAGGTACACTGGCATCATTCGGGGTATCATTCGCCAATTCAGTCAAACTCGCAGTTAACGAGATGAATGCAAACCTTTCAGCCATAGGCAGTCCTATCCGTTTCAACGTTGTGGTAGCGGATGACGGTGGAACTCCAAACGGTGCGCTGAACGCATTACAATCAATGTATCAATCCAACTCGGTTCAAATAGTGATAGGACCACTAACATCAGCCGAAGTCTTAGGTCTAAGAGATTATGCTGACACCAACCACATAGTTATCCTGCCACCAGCTGCGACTGCTACATCATTAAGGATAGCTGGAGACTATATTCTCAGACCTGGTCAGCCAGGCGACCAGTTTGAGGGTTCAGCACTCGCCCAAACAATCTTAGGTTTCGGAGAGAAATACGTAGTGTACATTTACAGGGGTGACACATCAGAAATAGGCACCTACAATATTACGAGCAGCATACTGAAGCAACATGGTGTAAACGTGGTTGGTATTGAATACACACCAGCCCAATCTGACTATTCAAACGTTGTTGCTAGCGCCAGCTCAGATGTGGCGTCATACATTTCGAGCGGCGCTCCAAGATCGCAGATCGCAGTTGTGCTCGGAGGGTATGGAACCGAGGCCGCCAATATGTTTACTCATGCCTCATCCGACCAGTACTTATCCAGTGTCCGATGGTTCGGTATAGAAGCGTTAAACGACAACTCACTTCTAACAGACTCCCAAGTGGCTTCATTTATGGCGAAAGTCAACCTCACAATAACCGCCCCACAGACCAGTATCAGTCCGCAGGGAATCAACTTCGCGGAAGCATACGCCGCCGCTTACGGCTCGCCCCCTGAGCCCTATTCCAACTACGCCTATGACAATGCTTGGATAGCAATGTTATCAATACTGGTGGCGGGCACTGATAACGGTCAGACTCTAATTAAGATGGTCCCGTTAGTTGCGGACCACTACTTCGGTGCATCTGGAACAGGAATATACCTTGACCAATACGGCGATCAAACTATTGCCTACTACAATGTTGAGAAATGTGTTCAATTGAACCAGGGCTATAACTTTACTGTGATCGGCGAATATAACGGGGGAACAAACCAGCTCACACTTAATACAAAATAGCCAGAGGGTACTCCTGGTGTTGGGCTGGCTACCCGGGTCAATACTGCGCTCGATTTTTGAGAGCGGCATCTTTCTCATGATATCTATAGGTCTCACACTTACTCTATCTGTCATCAAGTTACCTAACTTTGCACACGCCGAGTTCCTGACTATCGGAGCTTATACGAGTTTGGTTATCTCTCAAGTATTACCAAACAATCTCGTGGTCATAATACTGGCTTCGTTCTTAGCCGCAGCAATACTCGCTCTAGCTGTACACAACACTGTATTTAAACCCCTTATAAACAGGAAGAGCTCAGCGTATATTTTGGTGCTTGCATCCTTCGCAGCCGCACAGTTCATAAGGTATTCGGTGTTTGTTGCTGGCTCGCTGGGTGGAGTTTTATCAGCACACCCCCGCATAACTGTCACACCTATAGTTTACATAGCCGGGCAAGCTATAACCAATATTTACCTCGCAACACTCATAGTAGCCTTAAGCAGTACAATATTGTTATCACTCTTCTTCAAATACACACTTATCGGTAAGTGTATGAGGGCTGTATCGTCTAACACTACTCTAGCACAGCTTTCAGGGATTAAGATAGAGAACATTGTGAGTGCTATGTGGATACTCGCAGGGGGGCTCGGAGGCGTAGGCGGAGCACTACTTTCACCGTATGTCACAGTCACCCCAGCGCTTGGATTCAACCTGTTGCTTGAAATATTCGCTGTGGTTATATTCGGTGGCTTGACGAGTTTTGTAGGCACCATAATTGGAAGCCTAATTATGGGGTTCGCTGAGAACACATTCATGGATTTCCTAAACATATACTTCGGAGTTCCATACACTTACACTCAGCTCATTCCCTTCAGTTTGATAATAATAGTCCTCCTTGTAAAACCCACCGGATTCGGCGTAAGCTACTCCGCTAACAAAGCTTTAAGGCGATTCCTCAAGGAAAATTAGAGGTGAAAAACAGTGTTTTATATATTTGGCTTTTTCATATCTTTAGTTAGTTCTTTGGGAATCTACATAATACTCACATTAAGCCTAAACCTAGAGTACGGCTACGGAGGTCAGCCAAACTTCGGTCAAGCACTCTTCTATGGGATGGGTGCATTCATGACAGCCATACTTACCTCCAACCTATTGTTTGTATTCGCACACTATCCTTCAGCAAACATATGCACAATAACCAGCCTAGTCCAACGTGAATCCATAGCTGCATCCAATCCTGTGGCGACTCTTCTCGCATGGGTGATCAGCGGTTTGGTTTCAGTGCTAGTGGGCGCCCTAATAGGGTTTGCCGCTTCATACCCAGCACTACGCGTAAGGGAGGAGTGGTACCTCGCGATGGTTCTACTAGTAGCAGCACAGATATTCACCATAATTTTCAGTTATGACGCTAGCCTTGGTTGCGGGTTCGACGGCATAGCGGGAATCTCCAACCCCTTCGCATGGCTTACTTCAACGAGTATACCCATCCTAAACTCAAGCTATGCTTTTCCCTCAATCTACGCTGGAGTAATCGCGCTGTTTGCATACCTTTGCTATACGCTAACCGAGAGACTGACAAGCTCACCCTTCGGACGCCTACTTAAAGCTGTCAGAGATGATTGGCTTGCAGCATCAACCCTTGGTAAAAACGTTAACGCGATAAGAGCACAAGTCATGGTGATAGGCTCAGCAATGGCGTCTCTGGCTGGATGGCTTTATGTCTACTATATCGGTGTAGCGAATACCGCGGACTATACCTCAAGCTTTACATTTAGCATTTGGGTGATGATGATACTAGGAGGATACGCAAACAACAGAGGAGCAATAATTGGCGCACTAGTACTCACACTAATAAACGAGCTGACCCTTGTGGGTAGTACTCTGATTCAAGCTTATATACCCGGGTTTAACCCAAGTGTAGTGAATTACTCTAAATATTTACTAGAGTCACTTCTTCTACTCATACTCCTGATATACAGGCCCAAGGGTCTTCTTAAAGAAAGCAGAATTAGGACACCCGCCTACACCGTATTCAAAGATGGGGGAGAAGAACAGTGAGTGAATGGGTACTAGAAACCCAGTCTATCTCAAAGAGTTACGGTGGAGTGAAGGCAGTGGACCAAGTGACACTCAGAGTCAAGAAAGGCAGCGTGACGGCGCTTATAGGACCCAACGGAAGCGGTAAGTCAACCCTCTTCAATATAATAAGTGGGGTTGACAAGCCTGACAGCGGCAGAATATTAATATCAGAGAAAGATGTTACGGGTTACCCACCTCACAAACTCTTCCAGATGGGTGTTTATAGAACATTTCAAAACCCAAGGTTATTCTTTGGTATGAGTGTGCTTGAAAACACCCTTTTAACCGTGAAAAGCCCAGGTGATAACCCACTCGCAGCCCTTCTTGCATCTAAATGGTTAAAACACGAGCTAAATATAGCTGAGCAAGCCAAGGAAATATTGGAGATGTTTAGTTTATCCGAAGTATATAAGAATGGTGCATCTGAGATTTCGGGTGGACAGATAAAACTACTCCAGCTAGCGATGGTGCTTATGGCTAACCCAAGGCTAGCTCTACTCGATGAGCCAATAGCTGGTGTGTCCCCCCACCTTGTCCCAATAATTTTCAACGCGCTTCTAAGAATTAGGGAGCAAGGAAAAACTCTTTTCATAATCGAACACAGACTTCACGAGTTGTTCGAAGTAGCCGATTGGGTTTACGTGATGGGTCGCGGTAAACTAATAGCCAGCGGTAAGCCCAGTGATATCGTCAGCAATGACATGGTAAAAGAAGAGTATTTGGGTTCCTCTATGGTTTAGGTATTAAAGATGAGCATACTAATAGTGGAAAACCTAGTAGCTGGATATGGGAAGATTCCCATACTTCAAGGCGCTTCACTCGAAATACAGCAAGGCGACTTTCTAGGCATAATTGGTCCTAACGGCGCTGGTAAGAGCACTTTCGCAAAAGCGCTCTTCGGATTGGTTGATATCTTCGAAGGTAAAGTAACATTGGATGACGAGGATATCACAAGGCTCAGAACAGAGTTAAGGGTGAAGAAAGGAATGGGGTTTGTACCTCAGTTAGACAACGTGTTCCAAGAACTCAGCGTCTTAGAGAACTTAGAAATGGGGGGAGTAAGTCTTGATTCTAAGACTCGTAACACATTAATAACTACTATCCTGAATGTCTTCCCCGAACTCAAGCCCAAACTTGGTGATAAAGCGAAGGTTTTAAGTGGTGGCGAAAGACAGATGC
>CADDZQ010000058.1 GCA_902812505.1 archaeon | reverse complement strand
GGGTTTAGCTTGTGCCCAGAGCTATAACCCAGCGCACCACACCTTGAAGTGGCTCCCTGTGTGTTTTGCGCACTATATAAGAGGAATGTTGTGAGTGTCTGTTAGAGCCTTCTACTCTAACCTGATCCCCGCCGCGATTGCCGCGTTCATAGACTTTGTGGGTATAGGTATAGTTATACCCATATCGCCATTTTATGCTCAGAAGTTTGGTGCGACCCCCCTCGAGATAGCACTTCTGTTTACGGCTTACTCAGCCCCCCAAGTCGTACTATCCCCTCTCTGGGGTAGGCTTTCGGATAGGTTTGGTAGAAAACCCTTCTTGCTTATTGGCTTGGGAGGGGAGTTCGTCTCCTACATATTGCTAGCCTTCGCACCAAGCTTGGTCTACCTGTATATTTCACGTGTAATAAGTGGTGGCCTATCGGCTAACTTCGCGGTAATACAGTCCTACGTTGCTGATGTGACCACTGAGGATAGACGGGTTAGAGGCCTAGGCTTCATAGGTGCATCAGTGGGGTTGGGCTTCATAGTGGGTCCAGCGATAGGGGGTACACTCAGCGTGTATGGATATAGGACACCCCTCCTCTTAACAGCTTTCCTCGCCTTAGCCAACCTAGGCCTAGTGTGGTTTATTTTAAAGGAGCCCGCGGTTAGGAGAACGAGTGTTAGGAGGCCTCTACGTGAGGTTTTTGGGTACGCGAGGCCCATCTATGTGAGTGGGGGTCTGGTGAACCTCGCCTTCGTAGGTCTACAGGTGACCCTCGCACTGTACGTTCAGGCGCTCTATGGGTGGGGTGCGTTCAACGTGGGAGTAATACTCGCGGCCGTAGGCGTGATTGAGGCGGCCATACAGGGTGGAGTAGTGCACAAACTTGCCGCCAAGCTGGGTGAATGGGTGACTGCATCCGTAGGAATAGGGTTGTTAGGCGCGTGCTTCTTTGCTCTATCAATCCCGCTCTCGGTGTACGTGACCATCCTAGCCCTAGTGCTGCTGGGTGTAGGCCTCAGTCTAGCTCAACCCTCCGCGAACTCCATAATAACTAAGCTCACACCCCCCGATGAGTATGGCTCAGCCCTCTCCCTAGTCCAATCCATCACATCGCTTACAAACATCGCCGGCCAAGTCATAGGTGGGGGTCTATTTCAATACGTGTCGGTTGAAGCCCCCTACATCTTCGGCCTCGTAGCCATCGTCTCGGGGTTACTGGTATTCACGACGGCGCAGTCAAGGTACAAACCGCCGCTAAAACCATGAGAGAGCCCAACTATATCCGTGCATCCCGAGTTTTCGGCCTATGCTCCTGATACTGGCTGAGCTCCATCCGCTTTAACCCAGGTGAGCCAATCTTCTTGGTAGACTTTTTTCCCACGTGTTAGGTTATCGTACTCTTCCCTTATCATTCTCGTGTATCTGCCCTCCTCCCCGTTTCCAACTGTTCTCCCATCTATCTCAACTATGGGTGTAACCCCGGCCGCTGTTCCCGTGAAGAAGACCTCGTCGGCTCGGTAGAGCTCACCCCTTGAAACACTGGATTCGTGCCATGTGACGCCGAGGTTGCTGGCTATTCTGAGCACGGTGTCGCGTGTGATGCCGTCTAGGATGGATGAGCTGAGTGGGGGGGTTATCAACTTGTCCCTGTACACTAGGAAGATATTCTCACCCGTGCCTTCGCTCACGCTTCCGTGTTCGTCTAGGAATATTGCTTCATCGTAGCCGTTACGCGAAGCTTCAAACTTAGCGAGACAGGAATTCAGGTAGTTACCCCCAGCCTTAGCAAGCGGCAGGCTCGTATCACCAGAAACCCTCCTCCAAGATGAAACACAAACCCTGAGACCCTTCTTACCGGGCTCAAAGTATGAGTTGAAGCTGAGGGCGGCTATGGCCACCTCCACCTTATAGCGGCTAAAGTCTAGGTTTATGCCGCCGAAACCAACGTATGCAATCGGCCTAATATATACGTCGCCACCTATCCACCCCAGTCTAACCACGTCTTCAACACCCCTGCAGAGTGTTTCATCGTCGTAGGGTAGGTTTAACCCAATCATGCGAGCGGATTTCCTGAACCTCGATATGTGGTCCCTGTTCCTAAACACTATTTTCCTGTCATCCCCAGCGCTGAATGCTCTTATACCCTCGAACACGCTTGTACCATAGTTTAACCCGTGTGTGAGCACACTGCATGACGCCTTCTCGAAGGGTACAATCGACCCGTTGAACCACGCGTACTTTAATGGTTGCATAAGATGCCACCAGTCTAACAAACAACACACAGCAAATAATTATCCCTTTCGATTTTCTGAAAAAGTAAACAAAAATGAAGTGTTAAAACAGTAAAGTGTCCACTAAAAATTTGGTGTCATACCTTTACGATGCGTGTATACTGTTTGGTGCTGAATGGTTGATTAGGGCTTCTGTGAGGCGAGGTTCTGAGCCTCTAAAACACTATTCTCCCCGATTTCATAACGTGTAGAATCCTTTGGGGTGAAATGGCCATTATGTCCTGTAGCGGTGAACCCCTCACGAGCACTAAGTCGGCTGGTGCACCACGCTTTATGCGCCCTGAGTCAACACCGATACACTCTGCTGCGTTGGTGGTGGCGGCGACAAGGGCCAGCCTGTTACCTATAATCTCACTTAAATACACTATCTCCCTATAGTTCTCACCGTGGGGGTCCCTCTCGGAGCCCACGAAGTCCGAGCCGCATACGATTTTTAATCCGGCGTTCAACGCCACCTCGACATCCTGTCTGAGGTGTCTCTGCACGAGCGCCCGCCTCTCAGGGCTGCCGGCGTTCTCGGAGCCCACGTATGCGGAGAGTGTGGGCACATAGAATATTCCCTTTGACTTCATTTTGAATGCGGCTTCTTCGGTGAGGCCTATGCCGTGCTCAATGGAGTCCACGCCAGCCTCCACCGCGTTCGTGATAGCTTCTTCGCCGTACGCGTGGGCAGCGACCCTCAGCCCCGCGGCGTGGGCTTCATCAACTATCGCCTTCAGCTCCTCGACCGTGAACTGTCTTCTCACACGTCCACCCTGAGCGAATGAGCTGGAGGCGTAAACCTTCACAACCCTACCACCGTCGCGTACAACCATCCGCACAGCCCTCCTACACTCCCATGGACCATCACAATAGTACGAATAGGAGAGCTCCTTTGAGACTTCTAGTGGGAGTGTGAGTGGGTCGTCGTCTCCCCCAGTCTGGGCTAGAGATTTGGATGAAGATATAATTGTGGGACCATCAATAACTCCTTCATTCACCGCTTGGCTCAGATATGTACCGCACTTACTACCCAGCTCCCTGACTGTTGTGAATCCAGCTCTGAGCAGTGCTTTCAAGTCGTGCACACTCCTGAGCGCTGCAAGCGTCTCGGGTACACTCACCCACTCTAATAGGTTGTGCGTCTTCGAAGCAAAGAAGTGCATATGCGCATCCATGAGGCCGGGGATCACGCTCACTCCTTCACCGCCAATGGTTTGAGCGTTTGCTGGTATATCCACTTCACCTGTCCTACCACATGCATCAACCAGACCGGTTGAGGGGTCCACTATAACAGCCCCATCCTCCACATAGTCTGAGCCGTCGAACACCGAGCCACGCAACACTATTTTATCCATACATCAAGAACTCGTAAAACCAAATAAGCGTTAACACATTATAGCCCGCTAACCGTGGGGGTTAATCATAACAGCTAAGGGATTTGCCTGGTCACTCCCCGCGTATTGTGTTAAATGGATTTCGCCCTGCAGGTTTGATGTTGAGGTTTAAATCACTCTTTGTATGTTTGGGTATCAGGCGCGAATCAATGCTCAAAGCTTCGGCGTCTCTGGATCTTGCGTTCAAAGGGTTCGGCGCACTTGTGCTCACACACAAGGATGCCTCGGTGGATGATGTTGGGCTTAACTACCTGAGTGCCCACGATATCCGGGTGCTCAACTCTTCGATGCCTGCAGATGTGGGTTTAGTGGTTCTCCAAACGTGTAACAGAGTTGAGATATATTTTCGTGGCGACCAAGACTCTATACTGAGTAGACTGAAGTACGCTCTCACCAGTATGGGTAAAAGCGTTGAGGGTTCTAGGTGGAGGGCTCTCTGTGGGCGGGAGGTTGTCACCCACCTCTTCAGGGTTGCGGCGGGCTTAGAGTCACTCTCAGTTGGTGAAAACGAAATACTCGGCCAAGTGAGGGGTGCATATACACAGTGGCGTAGGAAGAAGAGGGTTGACCAGCACTTATCAGCCCTGTTCGAGAAGGCCTTACATGTGGGTAAAAGGGTGAGGTCTGAGACCTCCATCTCTAAGGGTAAGACGGGTGTATACTCTTTGGCCGTAGCCTACGCCTCCCAGAGGGTTGACCTACACTCTTCTAGGATAGCTGTTATTGGGGCTGGTGATGTGGGCTCAAAGATTGTTAAGATGCTTAATGATTTGGGTGTAAAGGATGTTACGATAATCAATAGAACAGTCTCCACTGCGAGGAGGTTGGCGGAGAAGTATAACTATGATTACGCCGCACTCAGCTTTGATTCTCTCTCTGGCTACGACGTGGTGTTCTCAGCTATTAACCACCCCTCGAAGAAGCGGGTTGCGGGTTCACGGATAGTGGTTGACCTATCTGTGCCCCCAGTGTTCGGGGGGGAGAACGTGGTCTACTTGGAGGAGCTTAGGGAAATAGCTGAAAGAAACTCAGAGTCCAAGAAGGAGGAGGTGCGTAGGGCTGAAGGTATAATCCGAGAGGAGGAGGAAGCCTTGGCGCGGAGAATACAGCAGCTCTTAGCGGACATGTATATCAGGCGGATTATGAATAGGATTGAAGGTATCCGGGGTAAGGAGGTTAAGAGGGCTGTGAACATGTTGGAGCACAGGGGCGTTCAGCGTGATGTATCTCTACCCATCTTGGACGCCTTGACCCGCTCCATAATCAACAAGACGTTTTACAGGGTGCTCGAAGATATAAGGATACTCACCTATCAGGGTGACATGGACCACGTGGAGTACCTCCTAAGCCTGTTCGGCGGAGACTCGGGTAAACCATCACCCTGAATCTGTCTTTTCTTGCCGACGTGTTCGAATGAGTATTTCTATTAGGTAGTGTTTGATTGTGGTGCTGAGCTTATACCCGTGTTTGGCTCTAAGATGTTTGGGTGGATTTAGCTGTGAGCTGTGAGCTTTGGGGTAGGGCGTTGAAGCTTTTTGCTGGTGGTGTTAACAGCCCGGTCAGGGCTGCCGTGAAACCCTACCCATTCTACACGGAGAGGGGTGAGGGTGCCTACATCTACACGGTGGATGGGCGTAGGTTCGTGGACTACGTGTTGGGGTATGGACCCCTCATACTCGGCCACTCTCCTGAGAGGGTTAGGCGGCGTATAATCGAGCAGGTTGAGAAGGGGTGGCTTTTCGGCACACCTTGTAGCGCAGAGGTTGAGCTTGCAGCAAAAATAGTTTCACATGTCCCATCCGCTGAGAAGGTTAGGTTTGTGAATAGTGGTAGTGAGGCTACTCAAACCGCGATCAGGCTTGCTAGGGGGTACACATCTAGGACTAAGATATTAAAGTTTGATGGGAACTATCATGGTAGCCATGACTACGTGCTCTTCGACGCTGGCAGCGCCGCCTCAGAGTTCGGGGTACCATACTCGGCGGGTGTTCCACGGGAAGTGGGGACCACTGTTAGCGTGTGTGAATACGGTGACCTTCGAGCATTAGAGTCCAAGCTTAAAACAGAGGATTACGCGGCTGTGATAGTGGAGCCAGTGATGGGTAACATGGGTGTTATACCTCCCCCCGAAGGCTTCCTTAAGGGTGTGGTAGAGCTCTGTGAGAGGTACGGGTCCCTTGCGATCTTCGATGAGGTGATAACGGGTTTCAGACTTGGCTTGGGCGGAGCTCAGGGCTACTTTGGCGTCAAACCCCACCTCACCACGCTTGGGAAAATAGTGGGGGGC
>CADDZQ010000057.1 GCA_902812505.1 archaeon | reverse complement strand
CCTTAGCCCTGAACACGTAGAAGGAGCCATCACGCACATTGAAGCCAACAGCCCCCGCAACCCTGTTAGGCATGTTCCTGTCGAGTAGTAGGTGGGTGATCATTATCCTATTGTACACCTCGGACGCAGCCTTCTGCGCAGCCTCAGCCACAATGGGCTTATACGATTCGCCGTGTATGAGTATCTGCCACCTCCCCTCACGCTTGTAGTGACCAGTCTGCTTATCATATATTATCGGCAGACCCCACTCTTCGAATAGGTGAACCGTGCTATCCACGTGGCGCGCGATGTCGAAGAGTAAGTCTTCACGCACGAGGCCCATGAGGTCCCCCCTCGCGTAGCGCACAAAATCCTCGGGACGGTTCTCATTCCAACGCATACCCATATAGCAGTTGATAGCTGAAAGGCCCATGGCAACCGCTCCACTACGCTCAATATTCGCCTTCTCAACCAGCACTATCTTCATCCTGCGACCCCAGTACCTCGCCTCATACGCGGCGCCGCACCCAGCCATGCCTCCACCAATAATCAGGATATCACAGTCCACACGGTGAACAGACCTAGAAGACCTAACACTCAAACCTACTCAGCCTCCTTCGGGTGAAGCGTGGGTAGCTCTTCAACCTTGAGGTACTCCGGCTCGTGAGCGAGGAGAGGGCTCGAAAGCTCATCCAAACTAGGCTCAGGGTAAGCTGTGGGTGGCTTAATACTGCCGAACCTAGTTGTGCGAATAGGGAACCTAAAGGTCTTCGTCTCACCATTCCTATAGACAACCTTCCAGGAGACCACACCCTTCTCGGGCTCCCTGAGCACCGTGAGCGCGTGGCCGAGGGGTGCAAAGTCAGCGTAACCCCTCATATCAATCGCGTTCTGAGGACAAGCCTTAACACACGAGTAACACTCCCAACAGTACTCTGGCTCAATGTTATACGCACGCCTCATCACGGGGTCAATATGCATAATGTCACTCGGACAGATCTCCACACACTTACCGCAGCCATCGCACATCGACATATACACGAACGTGGGCATAGCTCACCACTACTCCTTAATGTAAGAGTCCTCGGAGGGTGTGGGCAGACGTGAAACACCTCTCTCCCTATCTATTTCACGCTGAATAGCGTACGCCCCCTTATAGAACATGTGGCTGAACTTCGACCAAGGCACACTGAAAAACATGAACGCCGTGACAGGAAGATATAGGCCAAGAGCCACCTCAGTGGCAAGAACTGAGCCACTCAGGTCGGCGCCCTCAACCACGAAGCCCAAAACCGCGTTAGCGAGCAGGCTCAAAATAAACATATCAGCCCTCGTCACCCTAAACACACTGTTACCTTCATGGGAAACATTAACCCTAAGCCACAGATACCACAAACCACCGACCAACACCAGCAACCCACCAAGATTAAGCAGGATGCCGAGCACACTCGAAGGCAAAACAGGGCTCACACTAGGGTAGGCGAACACCTTAACCACCACCACGATAACCGAGAGAATGAACCCCCACAGCATCAACTCATGTGAGGCCCGCCGCGATGCACCACACTTCGCAAGCTCCCTAGAAGTAGCCAGATTAGTCACAAGCGCACGGCCAACAACACCAGCCACACCAGCCTGTTTACCCTGAGCATTACCTGACGCTGAGAGCATCATCCTACGCTCAGCCCTAAAATACGCGAGTTTCCGACCGCCCAAAGCATCGTATAGCAACCCTAAAACCATGGCCACAAACAACACACCAACAAACACCTCGAAAAAAACAGGCGGCAAAATATTGTTGATATTAACCGCGGTCATTGTCAACCAAATACAACCAAACCTAGTATATAACACTTTTCCAAACCACAGAGAAACGAGGCAAACACAAACAAAAAGGATAAAACATACACACACCATTACCTTGAACTCAATGTCAGAAAAACACCAGGATAAACAACCATTGACAACCGAAAAACAACACCTACCCACCCTATCAACCCCACATCAAACGCCTCAAACAGATTCAAGTATTCATTTAGCCCACACAAGACAACAACCCACCTAAACCCTAATATAACCACGCCCATATCCACCCCCACTATGGGGGTTGTTTTCTTGATAATCGTAAATAGGGATTGTTGTTCCGTTTGTCATATTATATCCTAATACACCTATTCCAATCTAGCTCACAGCTAACAAAAATCGTAGGATCGCCACTATTCCCTTTAATGTGCATCGGTAGACTCTAATCCACGTAAAATATTTTCTGAGGCTTACTTGGTGAAGGGCTATGTATTACTTCACAATTTTACATCGTGTTACCAACATTATCCTAATCCCGTAAAAGCTTTTATGAGTGTGGTAAAAATTAATAATCGAGGAGTCTAACTCTGCCTCGGGAATTAAGTGGTGGGGATAAAGCGGTTGTAATCAACGCGGGAACATTCATAGTGGTGATACCCCTCCCCAAGCATCCAGAAATTCACGCTTCAGGCTGGCTCGGTTCGGAAAAGAGCGCTATAAACCTGAAGGAAATCGCTGAGAAAAAAGCAAGAGAGGATGCTGTATCGAGGGCAAGGCGACATAAGCAGGCATGATGATTGAAAGCGACATAATATATGCCTTAGTAAAATCCAAGGATTGGCTCAAACCAACAGCGACATCCCTTTTCCAAAGGATCATTCAAGGAGAGTTGGGGAAAGTCTACGTGAGCAGGGAGACGTTTCACGAGCTCTATTACCTATCCATGGAGGAAGGTGTCTCCCTCGATGATTACATAAGTAGGGTCGCATCTATTACATCCATACCCAACCTAGAATTCCTTCACACCACACACGTAGTAGATATACTCGCGCTCACAATAATGAAGCAATTCAAAATAACCTCCATATTCAACGCATCTTAGCGAAGGTGTTGAGCATCTCTTGAAACTATCAATTAAAAATGAGCCGATATGACCGAGAATCCACGTAATAGCTTAGATTGTATCCTGATTAGTTAGTGGTGGGCGTGGTCTTCAAGCGTGGAAAAACTGTTACCAAGACACCATGTTAGTTTTGGGGATAAGTATTGATACATCTAAGTATCTTTTGATGGGCGATTCAAGGTGAGGTGGGGATATGGCTAATCCTGAAATGCATGTTGACCGTGACACCCTTTCGAGCGGTGATTTAGGGGTAAACCCATTCGACCACATACTGGGTTTCACTCTCAGCCGCTTAACCACAAGCTACCAAAAGCTAGCTAAAAAATACTACAAAGCCGCATCATCAATGTTTGAAGCGGGAGATTACAGATGGGCGGCGTATCTTTTTACCCAAGCCATAAGGTTTCGATAAGTCGTATGCTGATGCATACTTTAAAAGGGGCTTGTGTATGTGCATGCTGGAATCATACGGTGAGGCGAAGGAGGATGCATACAGGTTACTTGGCGTGCAGCGCAGGACGGCAGACGCATTCTATCTACTCGGATACATCGCGGAGAAGGAGGGTAAAACCACTCTGGCGGTTGAACTCTACCGGGAGGTGCTCAGAGTCGAGCCAGAATATTTACCCGCGGTTATGCGACTCGATAAGATAAAAACAGGCCAAGAAGAAGAGCAAAAATATAGAACCCTTGTGGAGGAAGCTTTTGAGTATGCTGAATCATTATGTCGAGATGTATTCGGTGAGGGGGGTACATCAAACAAGCCAAGTGGGGCAGGTGGGGACAAATCCAAGCCAGCCCAAAGCGACACGGTTATGAGCATGGGCATGATCTTGTCAGTGGGCAAGCAAATCCCATCCAAAAACTTCAACGACATAGTGGGTCTGGATACCCTTAAGGAGAGACTGTTCGAAGAGTTTATCCTAGGCTTAAACAGACCAGACCTATTCGAAAGGTACCATAAAACCACCAGCGCCGCACTCTTACTCTACGGTCCCCCAGGCTGCGGGAAAACACTGCTCGCCGAGGCGTTGGCGGGTGAACTAGACTCGAGCCTGATAAGGCTAAAACTCGACGAGGTATTCGACATGTACATGGGTAACACTGAGAAAAACATACACGCAGTGTTCGAAGAAGCGAGACGCGAAGCCTCACAGCACAAGAAGTGCGTACTCTTGATAGATGAATTCGACGGGTTGGGATTAAACCGTGTGGGATCCACACACCAACCCATCTATAGGGCGATTGAATCCCAGCTACTAGTCGAATTAACAAATTCCTCAAACCATCCCGGCCTAGTTATACTCGCAGCCACAAACAGGCCTTGGGACGTGGACCCCACCCTAAAACGCAGCGGGAGACTCAGCGACCCAGTATACATCCCCCCACCAGACACGGACACGAGAATAAAGCTACTAAAACACTACACCCAGGGACTACCCAGCGAAGTCGAATATGAAAGAATAGCACAACTCACAGAGGACTACTCAGCCCCAGACATAGTAAAACTCGTGGACAAAGCCAAAACCAAAGCAATCCTCCGCGAATACAACTCGGGCCAACCAAGCGCACTCACAACACAGGACCTACTCGACGCCCTAAGCGAGCTACCCAAAGGCACACTCACAGCCTGGTACAACGACGTATACAGTGAGACTCAAACCAACCCCGCGATACCCAGAGACTACCCAGAACTATACCATGACATCGCCAAGAGAGTCAAAAACCACTCAAGCCCCAATGAACAAGCGAAACACTCAGTGAAGACAGCCTAACAAACAGAGCACAACCCCGCCCAACCAACGGTGAAAAGGGTCCCTCTCACACGACCCTGAACCCAACTAAGCCACATCCTATAGGCTCCCCTCGGGTAATGTCTCTGCGCTGAACTCAGAAGACCAACTACAACAATTCAACTCTAAAATTAATCACAAACCAACTTGACGCGTAAGAATAAACCCACCTCTTACTCCGATGCTCCAAAACCCCTAGAGGCGTCTTTGGAGTGTAAGCGGAGTATTAACCCCTCTGATTGAAGCGTTATTAGGGTGGTTTCAAATCCTTTGAACAAGCGTACAACAGCTAAGAATTATCTAACTTAATGCTATATATAATCAGATAAAAAGATGCTAACCAATTCGGAACTGATAGGCGAATCCGTACTCGAGGTTTTCCGCGAAGTGTTCGGGGAACCAGCCGTGAGGGCGATACTCAACTACGCATGCCTAAACCCTGAGGACCTAGTAGACCACCCCTCATACTTTACGCAAAGCCTCCAAATAGCCTTCGGGGCAAGCGCACACCACCTCGAGCAAGCAGTCGTAAAAGAACTACTAAGAAGATTCAACCTTACACACAAAACATCGAAGCCACCCAACTATGAGGAGGCAATCTCAATCATCCTAAAAGCCACGGAGAACACGAAACACAAAGCAACACCCAAAATAAAGGGAGCCGCAGCCCACAAAACGTACAATCACCCCACCTAGCCAGCCCTAAACACACAAAGAGAAAAGCAGACCACCGACAATATCCTCATTGACACACATAATAAGAGAGCGCAGCAACCACTATCAGACTCAACGAGCCCCTGGCCGCCACATCATGTAATAAAAAAATACACGTATTTAAATCCTACACGAGAATTAGCAACAACCCAGGAAAAGAAAAACAAAGTAAAACAGAGAACAAAACACCCCACGCAGGAGGGATAACCCACGATGAAAATAGCCAAGCTCAGCTACAACACCCACACTAATCAAAGCACCACTAGAACACAGCGTGAGCAGTAAATGGGTTAAGGCGGGCCTACAGGAAAACCCACAGGAAGACTAGCCCTGACGCAACCTCCAAACAAACATCAGCTTTTTAAACACAGATGAATATCTATACGTGAACTAAGGTGTCAGAGGAGGAAATCATCAGGCTGCTACCAAAACTACTCCGAGAACACCCCGAACTCAGACGTGAAGTGGCAATCATACTCTCCGAATCCATGGCCGACAAAGGCGACATAGCAGCCATACTAGAGCACCTCGAAAAACTGAGAGAAGACTTCAACAGAAAGGTAGAAGAAGATAACAAAAGATTCGAGGGAATCATAGCCGAAATCAAAACACTAAGAGAACAATTCAACA
>CADDZQ010000056.1 GCA_902812505.1 archaeon | reverse complement strand
TTCGCTGGGTCTGGCCCCAAAACCTTTACTACACCAGGCGTTGAAGCTATCATGGAATAATAAGAGGATAGCTGATTAATCCCGTTGGAAGTAAGGCTACCATTAGATAAGTACACTTGACCCGTTAGGTTGACTATTACAAAGTTTGGGTAGAGTAGATTGGCTCCAAATGATTTTTCAATGGTGTTGAGAGCCTTAACACTCTGTAGACCAGAGGGTAGCCCCTCGTTGAAGTTATAGCTGGTTGGTAGAGTGAACCAGGCATAAAAAGCTGGTAAAGCAACCGCAAGTATGACCCCAACTATTATTGCCCTCCTTGCGACACTCAGTCTTGCAGCAGCGTAGAACTTTGACCCACGGTAATTGTCAGCCGACCTTCTGATTGTGTTCTTAGTGAATATGCGTGGGCCTATTACCGCGGTTATTGCTGGAAGAAGTGTAAGCTCTGCTGCAACGGTGAGCATCACGCCTAGGAAGAGCACTGGTCCCCAACTTCTGAGGTCTGAGATGAAGCCGAATGTGCCCAAGCTTGCGGCTACAGTTAGGCCACTTATCAATATTGCCCTTCCACTCATCGTCGTAGCCTTTGTAAGTGCTTGAGATGCATCAAGACCCCTTCTAAGCTCCTCCCTGTAGCGGTGGAGTAGGAATACCAGATAGTCTGTTGAGACGCCGAGGAGCACAGCCGTTAGTGTATATGTAACTATGAAGTTGACGTGCAGGATAAGTATTCCAGTTATATATATGCTAACGTACCCTAGAAGGGTTGAAACTGAAACTATGAGTAACGCTATTAGGGGTGCTATGTATGATCTTAGTGTTATTGCTACAGCTATTGCGAGGAATATGAATGTGAACGCGAAAACCGCCCCAGCTCCAGCCGTCGCCCTCTGAGTGTCGTAAACTATGGCTCCATCCCCCGTTAGTTGAGCGTTACCACCAAAGTATTTCTGAGCTAAGGTTCTGATGCTTGGGGTTGCAAGTTGGGATGGTGTTGTACCACCCTTTCCAACATAACCACTTGGGACACCGAAGTATATCTGCACCAAGTATACTGTGTGGTTCGCGCTTACCAGTCCATCTGTGATGAAGGATGGCGCCCCTAGGAGACCGTAGTGGGTAACATAGTTGAACCCGGGGTCACCGGGTCTCAGCGTGGCTAGGATAAGCTTTTGGTTCACGGGGAAAAATGTTCTATTGATGAAAACCGAGAACCCTTTAAGCGTGTTGCGGTAATTGGTCACGTTGAGGTATTTTAGGGCTGCATAATAGTAGGGATTATTCAATCCAAGCGTGTAAACAGCTATTTTGGTTGAGTTTTGAACTATTAGAGCGGGTGATGCCCCTGCATCTGTGGTTAGCGATGCATTGAGCGCTCGGGCAAACGCGTATTCATACGGCGTAGCAGTATAGTTTGCTAGGCTTAGGGCTTGGCTCACAGGCCTATAACCACTCTTAGCCCACTCATACAGGAATTCGGATGGAAAAGAATAGATGGCTGTTGAAGCGTTGCTAAAATTGTTATATGACTGCCTGAGGAGCTGAGTCTTATTAGCTAGGAGGCTATCAATAAAATCTGCATACTCTGAGAAGGCGCTCACACTTATAGTTAGGTTTTGTATACCCTGGTCTCTTAGTGCCGCTTGGAATTGTAAGGTATTGTTGGCAACCCACGATTCGTTTACATCCTGCGGTCTTGTTATCA
This sequence comes from archaeon, assembly GCA_902812505.1. GTDB lineage: Archaea > Thermoproteota > Thermoprotei_A > Marsarchaeales > Marsarchaeaceae > ECH-B-1. Next base: position 4,486 of record CADDZQ010000056.1, on the reverse strand, counting down.
CCAAAACCAGAGATTCGTTTTGTGGATGGGCTGAGCCCAGCAGTGCCTGAGCCCTAGCTGACTCTGAATGTGAGAGGGCGGAGCTGGATGTGGAGTAGCTGATGTAGTTTGAGTAGCGAAGAATAGCAGGCATTGAGGCTACTATTATAACTATCCATAGGGCTATTACTAGCCATTTTCGTCTACCCACATCCATTCTACGCCTAACTCCACACTACATGTTGGTGGGCAGAATAACTGAGTCTATTACGTGTATTACACCGTTTGTGGCCTCTATGTCTGTAGCTATCACTTTTGCGTTATTCACGTAAAGAACCTTTGTGAAGAGACCTTCAAGCTTGAGCTCTACCGGTGATCCCTGAAGGGTGGGTACCCTAGCTGGCTTCTGTGTGGTGGCTAGCTGTATGGCTTGTGCCGACATTATCTTACCGCTGATCACGTGATACGTTAATACTGACTTGAGCTTTGGTAGATCTTTGAGTAGTCCTTCAACAGTACCCGCTGGCAGCTTTGAGAACGCTTCATCGTTGGGTGCAAACACTGTGAATGGTCCGGGTGACTTCAGCGCATCAACTAGACCTGCCGTTTGAACAGCCGTGACCAATGTCTTAAAACTTCCCGCTTCTATTGCGGTTTCTACTATATCTTTCATATAGGTCAACTATTGTACATTTTAGGGGTTTTTAAGTGTATTTAAATATGTATATTTCGATATATTCAAAGCTATGAGGTAGAACCCAAACATTAGAACGGCTTATATTATCCGTATGTGAAAAATAGTCGGTATACTTGAAAAAACAGCAGCCGACAATCAGCTTCAGTGGACGAATGGGTTTACTACCCCTCTACATATTAAACACTCTCTCGAAGGGTGCACTCTCAGGGTACGATATAATGAGGGAGCTCAACACACTCACAGAGGGAGCCTGGCGGCCCGGTTCGGGTTCAATATATCCAGTACTGAAAAGTTTGGAAAAGAAGGGTCTACTAAAGGTCACGGGCCGCGGATTAAGGGGAAAGAGGATCTACACTATAACACCCACTGGTATTAAGGCATTGGAACAAGCAAAGAAGGCTTACGACGAGTTCTCGGTGCAAAGATGGCACATGATCAGGGGGGTAATGATGACACTTGTAGAGCCACCATCACTAGCCAGAATGCTCAACGAAGCAATAGAAATGCAGCCAAAGGCTTGGGAGAGGGTGCTCGCATCTCAACAAATAACCAAGGAGGAGAAAATCTTCTTGTTAAAACAACACCTCCTCATGCTAGACAGACACCACGAATGGGTTACACAAAAGATCCGTGAACTCGAACAAAAAACACACAGCAAATAGTGTGCTCAGAAACTCCATAGAATATATCGAATTGTGGCTTCCAATAACCAAAAATAAGAGCAAGTGGCTCATAAACATCTAATAGCATTTAAATAGAACATTCATAGGAATTTAGTATCCGCCTTCTACGAGCCATAGTGGGGAAGAGGTGAACCTTGGTTATGGGTCTTAGAGCCAGTATGATTATATCAGCTTCGCTGACTATCCTTGCCGAGGCCTTCGTAGTGTTATTAATACTCTCCTTCATACGCCTACCGTTAATCGACTTCTTGTTTATCCTAGGATTGTTCTGGCTTTTCCAGTGGCTCGTGGGGCCCATATTAATAGCCAGAAACTGCCACGAAATATCACCGGGGGACGAAGCGTATGGGTGGCTACACCAAGTGGTCGATGTCTTGTCGCGTAAGGCTGGAATCCAAAAACCCAAGGTGTACCTAAGCGATGAAAGGTTTCCAAACGCCTTTGCCTTCGGAAACGCCTTTAAAAGGGGTATCGCTTTCACCACACCACTTCTTCAAATACTCACACCAGAGGAGCTGATGGCAGTGGCAGGCCACGAGCTTGGCCATCTCCGACACCATGACACCGAGGTTGGAACAACCCTAGGGCTTATACCCAACCTTCTGAACTGGGTTGGCTCAAGCATGATAGCAGTGGGCTCAACATGGCTTGGGCTTATAGTCACAGACCTCGACCTCGCGCTGGCTGTTACACTACTCATACTAGGTTGGATTATAACCGCACTCGCATTCTTTGTTAATGTGTTCACACTCTGGTTCAATAGACTAAGGGAGTCCTACGCGGACCTACACGCGCTCGAATTGACCGGGAAGGAGGGGGTGAGCCTTGCTACTGCGCTAGCCAAAATCCAAGTATACATGAAGAATGTTAGACTGGACCCTTTTAGAGGCATGGTTGTGACCGTGACCCCTCAGAAAATAAAGAGCTCGACACCAGAAGAACTTCTAAGAGAGTGGTTACGTGAAAAGCCGGGGGTATGGAGCGATATACTCGCATCACACCCACACCCCGCAAAAAGAATAAAAATGATAGTTGAGAGAACAGGGGCACCGTTATACTCAAACCCTGCACTAACCTAACTCTAAAACAGCTCTAAAGCATGTACAAATTAACCAGACGTCTTTGCTCTATATTGTCGAGGCTACACAACCTACTCCCACAGTGTCTCATGTCATAGCAAGACTGTTGTTCTTTATTATTATTCGTTCAGTATTAGTCGCTTAGACCCTGCCACGCATCTGAAATTTAGGGGTCTGAACCACGTCTTTAGATGGGTTTTAAGATTCGACTTGGAAGATTGAGAGGTCGAAACCTTTCTTTGAATCCCACATCTTCTTTGCGTCACGTATTAGCCTACTCCTTGCTGCCTCCTAACTACTCATCACAACTATATCCACGGGGCCCTTAACGTATTTGGAAACCTTCTCTAATAGCTCTATCTTTGTGGCATCAAGCTTTTGGAATACAAGTACCAAGTCTAGATCGCTAGTATCAAGGTAGTTTCCTCTCGCTCTACTGCCAAAAACGTAGACTTCCAGCAGGGGGAACTCGCCTGTGACTGCCTCGACTACCTCTTTTACCAGGTCCCCCATTCTTCTCTGACTCTCTAGTGCAGATTTAGCCTTGGACATTCCAACACCTCCTTGCTATAAAGAAAACCAGTTAAGAAGGGGTCCACCACTATAAACCCAGTCGACCACACCCCCAGACGGGAATGGGTTAAAGAATCCCCCGTAGAAGAGTGGGTCTGGGAAGGCTATTAGGAACCCGAGGATTGCACCATCAATCACCGCCAGCGTAGCCGGAGAGAGATAGTGTTTACCCCCATATTTGGGGATATGGTTTGGGCGCCTACAGTAACAGGGCCAGCTTTTCGATTCACCTTTCGGCCCACTTGTTCCGTGATGCCCACACTGAAGATCTTTCCACCTGTGGAAGCTATCATCAGGTCTATGAAGAGGCCGTAAGTCAAGCACTCATATAAGAAGTACATGGGTTCGCCTCCGTAGCCGTAGTGAAACTGGTCGGATAGTAGATTGAAAACAAACATTGTTAGCATCCCCGCTCCCACCTTGCGAACCTATGCGGCCACTATGAGTAGTATGAATAGGCGACCGTAGAAGCCAATATCAATGAAGCTCGGCGTCTTGATAAGCGAACCCACGTTGAACTCCCACACCATCGCGAGTGCTCCGCCAACAGCGATATACACTAGGTCGAGTGTGCTGAACTTCCTAAGACCGCCACTACGTCTTCCAAGGTAGATGGCTATAGCTGAAGCCACTAAAAAGTAGACCTCAACCATCTCCCAAGGTATCTCCCCAAGCACATTCGTATAACCACCGATCTGGTTGAAACCCATAACTCACCAGGCAAGTAAAGCCCAATCTGCTATAAAAAGTTCCTATATATTATATAAAATATATATAATATATATAGATAGTAATAGTTCCTGCCAAGCCAAAATTTAACGATTCGAATCACAACCTTAAGGCTAAACACTGTTCTAGGTTCTTCGCCAATTAACCACAGACCCGACAGGCCTGCTAAGGAAGCCTAAACAGTAAGGATCAATTACGGCCCAAGTAAACTTTTCGTAACAGTAAAGGTTAACCCTACATCAATCGATTCTCAAGTCAAGCGTTACGTTCACTATTTGGAGATACCCAAAAACAATTTTCCACAACCGCGGACCACGCTCACAACATCCTAAGCAAGACACCATCTGACACCAACATCCCTCCAAAATTCAGATCTATCATCTTCTCCAACTGGATTTGGCGAAAGCCGCAAAAAGGACTCCCAGCACGCCGAAAAACAGGATTATGGCGCTGAGTAAAAGTAGTAGAACGAAGATTATGGCGTCGGCTACAACTGCGCCGAGCACTGATTGATGTGACAGCAAAAGGTGAGCTACCCCGCCATAAATGGCGGAGCTTCCTGCATCACCGCCACGCCTTGCCTCCTCAACCCTAGGGAGGGTAGGGGAGGTATTGGGCGAAGCTCAAAGACAGGCACACTAGGAGGGTGGCACCCACCCTGCTCTCTTTAAAAGAACAAGGGAAGCGTTCAGGTCACGGTCCAAGGTGAAACCACAGTGGGGGCAGCGGAACACGCGGTCTTCCAG
>CADDZQ010000055.1 GCA_902812505.1 archaeon | reverse complement strand
GAGTGGAGAACGTAGTCAAAGTAGGCTCTAATAGTGTCGTCGGGACCCTTAACCGTGTACCTACCAGGCGGGTAGGTTGGCACATCTTTGGTGAGCGGCCTGTCCTCGAGAAGCCACTTCTTACGTCCACCATTCATAAGCTTCACATTCTCAACCTGGTAGTACTTCAAATCCCAGAAGGCGTAGGCAGCGAACCAGTTGTTAAAGTCACCGTAGAGAACAATAGTGGTGTCCTCGCTTATACCAGAGCGCACAAGCAGGTCTTCTAGCTGCTTTTGTGTTAGAATATCCCTCGTCACTGGGTCGTTAAGATCTCTCTTCCAGTCCCAGAGTACCGCTCCCGGCACGTGTCCTTGATTGTAATTGGATTGAGGATCGTAGTCAACCTCTACTACCCTCACCTTTGGGTCGTTAAGGTGTTCTTGTACCCATTGGGTATCCACTAAGACTTCGGGGTGCGCATAGTTTGAGACCTGTTTCTGAGTTGCTGACAATTATATTCACCGTGTATACCTAACTAGGAAGGATTTTTAAACATTACTTATGTCATAAAATTAGTCATAGTTAAAGGCTTTCTCGATGAAAAACCTTTTATTACACTTACCCTTTTAGTTCGGAAAGGTGTATGGAGAGGTGCAAACGCGGGTAGTTTCAGGTGGTCGCGTTTACCTACCGGTGGGCGACCACGTTTGGCGCAGTTAAACCACTTTTTTATGTAAACAACAACCACAAAGTGCTCACGGGGTGTTATCGGGCTTGAGGAGGCTATTAGTCCTCAAGCTGGGTGGTTCGGTGCTCTCAGACGAGAATGCAATCAAGGATGCAGCGAAATTTGTCTCCACAGCAAGGAACGAAGCCGATATAGTGGTTGTGGTTTCAGCCCTTAAGGGTGTCACAGACGAGCTTGTGAGCAAGGCGCGCTCGGTGAGCGACAAACCCGACCCAGCCGTCTACGACCAACTCATATCAATGGGGGAAAGAATATCCGCAAGACTATTCACCCTAGCTCTACGCGCAGTTGGAGTCCAATGCACTATAGTCGACGTGGACACTCCTTTTTGGCCTGTTATCACCGATGGGAGACACGTGGATGCAGAACCACTCCTAGACGAGTCGGCTCAAGCGTGTGAAGCGAAGCTTAGACCGCTTATTGAGAAATCCATTGTTCCAGTGGTGTGCGGTTTCATAGGCATCTCAAAGGACGGTGAAGTAACCACTCTTGGCAGAGGTGGAAGTGATACCACGGCAACCCTACTTGGTAGGTGTCTAAACGCAGATGAAGTTGTGCTAATAAAGGACGTTGACGGATTACTATCCACTGACCCCTCACGTATAAAGGAGGCTAGAAAACTAGACGTGGTGAGTGTGGATGAAATGGCCGCCCTCGCCAAGTCTGGCGCCAAAGTTGTACACGAGAAAGCGCTAAGGTACGTCAACGGCTACAGGCTTAGGATAACTTCAATCAGGGAGGGCCTCAATGGAGGCACACTTATAATTGACACCGAAGAGGAGGTGAGCTCGAATATCAGCGCCGACGACGTGAACATGATCACACTCGTTGGGCTGAGGAATAGTAGGCTCCAATCAGAGCTGGTGGACCTAGTAAGCCAAGAGGGAACACCCCCACTAGCGGTAACCTTTGACTCTCACTCAGCCACACTCTATACCACAAAGAGTGTTAATGAAAGGGAACTCCACTCCCTAGTTGAGAAGGGTATGGTGAAGGCTGTAGCCATAAAGAGGAATCTTTCATGTGTAACTGTGAGTGGGAGGAACCTAGAAGGCACCCCGGGAGTGATACTAAGAATAACAGAACCCCTATACCAGCATGGTATAAACCTGTATGGTATCAGCACCTCGGCGAACAATATTAGAGTGTTCGTCCAAAGAGATTTGGTTGAAAAGGTTAAGAGCCTGATTACCGCGTCGCTTAACTCCATACCCTTAGCGGGTGATAAAATTATATGAAGAGTGTAGATGTTGCAATTCTCGGCGTCTCGGGAACACTCGGGCAGGAGTACGTCAAGCTATTATCCCGACACCCCTTCTTTAGGATTAGAAGCGTCACGGGGTATACCACGGTCGGAAAAACCCTCCGTGAGGTCTTAGAGGAGGATGTTCCTGAAAGCATTGGTGACCTCGAGATCCAGCCAACCCAGCCAAAGAAGGTGGATGCTGACATAGTTTTCTCACCCCTCCCCAACGACGTTGCAAGAAAAACAGAAGAAGAATTCGCTGAGGCTGGCTTCACAGTTGTAACTGACGCTTCACCTCATAGAATGGACCCAGACATACCCCTCATAATACCCGAAGTCAACCCAGAGCAACTCTCGCTTCTTGAGAGCCAGAGGAAGAGGGGGTGGGATGGTGTAATAGTTGCCACACCAAACTGCACAGCCGTGGGTGTCGCCATCACACTGAAACCCCTGGAGCCATTCGGTATAAAATCCGTTGTGGCCACAACCATGCAGGCCCTCTCAGGCGCGGGATACCCAGGTGTGCCTTCACTCGACATAACCGATAACCTAATACCCTACATCTCCGGGGAAGAAGAAAAGGTGGCCACTGAGACAAACAAGATACTCGGAAGACAAGCCCAACCAATCCACTTCGCTGTCACAGCCACCAGGGTCCCAGTTATCGATGGCCACACGGTTTCGATGCACGTTGAACTCGAAGAAAACGTGAGCCCGGAGGATGTGGAGGAAGAAATGAGTAACTTCAGCGGAAGACCGCAGGAGCTAAGGCTACCCACGGCGCCAGAGAAGCCAATAATACTCCTCAGACACATAAATCGACCCCAGCCACGCTTGGATAGGAACGCTGGAAGCGTTCCGGGTATGTCTGTGAGTGTGGGGAGAATTAGGAGGGGACTCAGCGATAGGAGTGTGCAGTATGTCCACGTGAGTAACAACGTGATAAGAGGCGGCGCAGGCGGAGCGATACTCACAGCGGAACTCATGGTTGCGGAGGGGTTCGTATAGTGGTCACGGGTAAAGCACTCAGGCTCTCAAGGATAACACGGCAGGGTAAAATGCTCTGTGTACCCATCGACCACGGTGTAACAAACGGACCGATCCCCGGGCTTGAAAGCCCTTGGAGGACCATTCAAGCAGTGAGTAGGGGGGGCGCCTCCGCTGTACTAGCCCACAAAGGTGTATTCAAAAGCCTTCCAGAGGCTCCAAGCACAGGTCTTATACTGCACTTGAATGCGAACACAGCGCTTGGACCATCACCCAACAGAAAGGTTTTGGTCACATCCGTTGAGGAGGCCATTAGACTCGGCGTGGACGCTGTGAGCATACATATAAACGTGGGTTCAGACGAGGAACCAGAGATGCTACAAAACCTAGGAGCCGTAGCGGATGAATGCGACGAGTGGGGGATACCACTCATAGCGATGATGTACCCAAGGGGTCCTAGGATAAAGAGTGCAGACACGCAGACAGTGGCCCACGTGGCCAGAGCTGGGGCTGAGCTTGGAGCTGACATCGTAAAGACTGTTCTCCCAGACGACCCAGAAGGGTTTAGAATAGTGGTTGAAAAGTGCCCCGTCCCGGTGGTGCTCGCGGGCGGCGTGAAAGTTGACGACGACCTTAAGGTTTTAGAGATGGCGCAAAACGCTGTGAGCGCGGGGGCGATGGGTATAACTTTCGGTAGGAATATCTTTGCGCATAGGGACCCAGAGAGGATAACACGTGCGCTCGCACTAGTTGTTTACCAAGGCCTAGACGCAGCTTCAGCCTTCGAGCAGATTTTTGGAGTTGTTCAAAAATCACGGAGCTGAAATCTAAAAAGGTTTTCCTCAGCGTCGGCGATGATTCACTGATAGCTGAAGCGAGAAAGATGGGTTTCGACGACTTCGCTGAGATAGGTGGGCACACCGTGGCCTTGTACAATGAGGTGGGGAGTAAAAGGGTGGATATGGATTATACGCGAATCCTCGGAGGCGACGACCTGAAGAGGGTTATATCGGAGGCTAAACCTGGTTCCACGGTGGTGGTGGAGACCTCGGATTGGTCGATTATACCCTATGAAAACCTCATAGCCGAGTTACACCTGAAGGGGGCTGAGATTTACGCTGTGGGAGACCCGGAAAGCGTTGGCACCCTACTCACCGTGATGGAGAAGGGTGTTGACGGCATCATTGTTCGTGTGTCATCCAAGCGGGACCTTGAATTCGTTAAGGGCTCGCTGAGGGTTGCTGAGACCCCAAAGCTTATTGAAGCCGAAGTTATAGAAATCATTCAGGTCGGGTTGGGTGACAGGGTCTGTGTTGACACCACCTCAATACTCAATGAGGGCGAGGGACTCCTAGTGGGTAACACATCCGACTTCCTCTTCCTAGTGCACAACGAGAATATTCAGACACAGTACACGGAGGCTCGACCATTCCGCATCAACGCGGGCGCCGTCCACTGCTACGTGCTACAGAAGGGTGGTAGAACGAACTACCTCTCCGAGCTCAAGGCAGGCGACAGCGTCCTAGTGGTCTCCAAGGATGGCTCAAGGGTGGTGACGGTGGGCAGGGCGAAAATCGAGAGAAGACCACTAGTACTGGTTAGAGCAAAGGTGGGGGAGAGAACCGGCTCGGTTGTGCTCCAGTGGGCCGAGACAATACGGCTCACAGACACATCGGGTAAGCCAGTGAACATCACCCAGCTTGGGAAGGGGTCGAGGGTGCTCGTCCACCTCGCGGAGCAAACGGGTAGACACTTTGGTGCAAAGGTGGATGAGTTCATTATTGAGAAATGAGCCAAACATCTGCGTATCGGTGGCTCCGAGAACAGCACGTGAAGCCACCGTTCTGCTCGGCGAAGCCGACTCCTCCTCGGCCAACTATATAGAGCTTCGCCTCGACGGTCTACATGATGACCCCACGAGCCTGAAGAGCACTATGAAGAGTCTAAGTAAGCCGCTGGTGCTCACCTACCACGAAGACCCAACTCTGAGCTTGGGTTCAAAGATCACCCCAAACCAACTCAGGGAGCTTATAGGATACGCGGAATACGTTGACACGGAGGTTGAGCCGCCTCAGGATTCAAATGCGAAGCGGATAAGGTCTAAACATGTATGGCACAGTATAAGCATAGAGCAGGCTGAAAGGTTGGTGAACGAAGCCTGGAAAAGTGGGTGCGAAATCGTAAAACTCGCGTTCAAGGCCCAAGGCTTCACAGATAACATAACAGCGCTGAAACTCACTTCTAAGCTTAGAGTACCAAACATCATATTCTGTATGGGTGAACTCGGATTAGTGTCAAGAGTGCTCGCACCCCTCTACGGCTCAGCGTGGACCTATGCAAGCCTACGCGCTGGGTTGGAGACGGCGCCTGGCCAAGTTGACGTTCAAACACTACGTGAATTCTACCAAGCTCTGCGGGGATCGAGTTGAGTCTCCTAGCGGTGATAGGGAAACCGGTACAACACAGTTTGAGTCCCTACCTCCACCACTACTGTGCGAGCCTGATGGGTCTGAGGGTCCTCAGCTTCAGATGTGAACTAGAGGCGAACCAGCTCACCAACTTTGTCGGATGGGTAAGGAATACGCCTGGATTCGTGGGTTTCAACGTCACGATGCCATACAAATCCCAAATCATGGGCCTCCTAGACGGCGTTGATCATACAGCGAAAAAACTCCTGGCAATCAACACGGTTGTAAAGATAAACGGTGAGCTCAAGGGTTATAACACGGATTGGATAGCCCTCAGGCAGGCTGTGGCCTCAAGGGGTGGGGGATTCGATTCCGCACTCATCCTTGGTGCTGGTGGAGCCGCCGCAGCGGCCATCTACGGCCTGTTAAACCCCGAACCACTAGTGGGGAAGGTCTATGTATACGGCAGGTCTAGGGATAGGCTAGACTCACTCAAGTCAACTTTCCCAAATATACTGGAGCACAACGTGGGGCGGGAGTACGGCTTGCTCATAAACGCTACCCCTCTCCCACCGGGCCACGTAATCACAGACCCTATTAAGGCGCAGATAATAATAGATTTTCCATACTCGTATTATAGCCACGAAACATCGAATAATTATTCAAGGATGGGTGTCACCTATGTTGACGGTATAGAGCTTCTGGCTAGGCAGGGTGTAGAGGCTATGAAACTGTTTTTCGGCGGACACGTCGACTATACCCCTGTGTATAACTATATCAAGCGAGTACACCTCTTAAACACGACAGCAAGCGGTGTGTGGGCCGAGTGAGAA
>CADDZQ010000054.1 GCA_902812505.1 archaeon | reverse complement strand
GACGTAAGAAGTGGCTTCTCGAGGACAGGCCGCTCACCAAAGATGTGCCAACCTACCCGCCTGGTAGGTACACGGTTAAGGGTCCCGACGACACTATTAGAGCCTACTTTGACTACGTTCTCCACTCCATCCGGATGAAGGATAAGGTGCTGGTGGATGTGAGAAGCCCCAAGGAGTACACGGGCGAACTGCTAGCCCCACCAGAATATCCAAACGAGAGCGCGCAGAGGGGTGGACACATCCCTGGCGCGATAAACATACCCTGGGCTCAAGCTGTGAATGATGCTGACGGTACATTCAAACCCAGAGAGGAGCTGGAAAAACTCTATACGGGTAAGAGTGTGACTCCCGACAAGGAGGTGATAACATACTGTCGGATAGGTGAGAGGTCCTCGCACACTTGGTTTGTGCTGCGCTACCTACTGGGCTACAAGAATGTGAAGAACTACGACGCGTCTTGGACTGAGTGGGGTAACAGGCTTAGGACGCCCATAGAAAAATAGACTCTTACACCACTTTTTTCACAAGGTAGTGGTGTACACCGTCCTCAACCCTTTTTTCGAGTAGTAGTTGACCCGTCTGTTTAGCCCATCGCACCATCTCCACATCAGCCGTGGGCTCATCTGACGCTACGTGGACAACAGTGCCAATAGGTGCCCTTTGAATGTACTCGTTGAGTTGAACCAGAACAGCTGAACACTCAACTCCGAAGGCGTATAGCTCATGGTCTGGGACGGCCTTATAGCAGTGGGCCTTGAGTTCGGACACCCTGCTTTCCAGGTGCTTCCTCGCCCGCTCTAGGCTCACAAGCTGTGCTCCCTCTAAGTTTGTGTCTTTAAGCCTCAGTTTGGCGAACCACCCTGCATGGTATGAGTCGTTTTGGAGAAGTTTCGGGTCAGATGTAAGGGTTTGGTTAACCTCGACGATTTCACCCTCAAGGGGAGACCTAATCACGCCGAAGTGTTTTGGCCCTTCATATGAGCCTATAACTGAGCCTCGCCCAACACGTGTGCCTATGGGTTTAAAGTATACTGAGCTAACCCTACCCGCAAGCCACGCCATGTACGAGTTGAGGCCAACCGTGGCCACACCGTCCTCCGATAACCTAACCCACACGTCGTGGGCCAAATCATAAAGCACATCCTCAGCGAACTCGCAGCTGTTTATCAGCATGTGGAACACATCTCCGCATCTAATATAGGCTAATGGTGTTGTTTAACTTAACGGGGTTAAGGGGCTGGAATCCCCCTCCATTCGTGGAAGAGGGGCTTTGCTACTGTGTGAGACGCGGGCGAGACGCCCGTTCGTGGGGATGAGTACACTTCTACTTGCGAGTAGTATGCTGGAGTACTTTTCCCGTATTCCACGTATGGGGGTAAGTGTGCCCGTAAACCGGGAAGCCCCAACCCCAAGGGCGGGGTAGCACACCTTTTCACGTCTTCCGTAAGCGAACTCCAAGCGTGCTTTGGTTTCTATGAGAGTTTTCTTGGATAAGGTTTTATAATAAGTGTTCTCTAGAAGGTTTTGTGACAGAGTCCTTGAGTGCTAACGCCAAGCTTCTCACATGGGTTAAAAGCCTCGCTGAGGACTATTCGGATTTCAATGCTTATATAACGTATATCTACAGGCTGTACAGCAAGCGGGAGGACGCTGAAGGGATAAAGATACGTTCTTCGCTAATCACAATGCGTTCATTCTTCATCCCATGCGTGGAGAACTTGGCTAGGGTTACCACGCTTACACGCAGCATGCCTTACCCCTCCATGCTTGCTGAGGTGAAAATGTATGCCTCCAATGTTAGGCCACAAATTGAAGCAATCACAAAGGAGTATGACACCCTCTCCAAGTTGATAAACCAGGAGGGAGTAAACGAAGTTGTAACCCAGCTCGGAGGGATAGTGGCTGATATAAACAGGCTGTTCGAGGAGCTTAAAACCCTCCAATAATGATGTGCTCTTGCTTGGTTGGCCGCAGAGTTTACCGTGGTCAAATGCTCCTTATCTTTAAAATGCACACTAGTGTCTTGAGTTTGTGTTAGAATAGTCCGCGCGACTTTGCGATTGTGTATGCGATAATTGTGGCCGCATGCTTTACCTCACTCCTTCTTATCTTGTTCTCCAAGTAGCTAGGCGTGATGAGTTTGACCCTCTGCAGCTCTGACTCCTCCCTCCTTGTCGCCGTCTTAGCCGGTTGATCGCAGAATAACACGTGGCCCTTTTGTAGAGTCCTAGATGAAACATAATACCAGCCTAGGTAGACCAAGTTCTGCGCCCTGTAGCCGGTCTCCTCCTCCAGTTCCCTCGATGCAGCTTGGATGGGTGTCTCCCCATCCTCGATGTGGCCCGCGGGTAACTCAAGGAACCACTCATCAGCGGGGTATCTGTAATTTTCTATCGCTATTAATCTACCATCGTTGAGAGCCACGATTACGCAGAAGTCTCGGGCAGCATACCAGTCGTAGGTTATCTTAGAGCCACTAGGTAGGCGTACAGTATCTGTATGGACCTCAAAATACTCAGATTTATAGGTGAGCCTACTCGCCTCCCTAACCCATCTCTCCGTCTTTTTATCTCCCATTTGGTGTGCTATTAGGGGTGGATGTGAATTAAGCCTATGGTGGGGAATAGGCTTAACATGAGCCAGAAAATATTGATGTTGAGCCTAAGTGGTTTCAAATAGTAGGGCTAATAGGGTTAGATTCAGCCCCTTTTGACGGCGGCGACCATGCACCTAGCCGCACCGTAGCCTCCCGTGAGTGCGTCCAAGTCTAGGGGGGTGACATCCACGCCCCACTCCTCTAACTCCTTCTTTCGGGGGAAAAGGTCCCTTGCGGCTTTGAGTTTATTGTACTCATACATTGCTTGGTCGCAGAAGGCGGCGTACTTGTGGGGATCCACGGCTCTGAGCCTCTGTATTTTCGCGAGCGTCGTCTTTATGTTCCTCTCAGAGTCAACTGCGAGTATTTTTCTATCATCGAGTGTGAGGAAGTTGGGGGCGTAGGCTAGTTGCTCGAATGTTGAGAGTCTGATGAGGTTAAACTCCTTTTGTTTAAGGTATTCGGCGAGGCTTACCCCGCTCGCCGCCTCGTCGAGCCTGTACTTATTCTTCCCCATCTTGACATAAACTTGGACATTGGTGTTGTCTATGAGTGTACCCGCACCCACCGCTAACCCCTCCCCTGGGATGTTAAAGTATGTGTCAAGATGCATGTACAGCATGGGGTCGTATCCTCCAGCTATGAGTGGGTGTGCTGGCTTGCTCACCACGACCACTTCATCGTAGCTTAAGCCGTGTCTGAGGAGTTGGTCCACGCCCTGCCTGTTTGTTCTATCGCTTAAACCTATAAGGGCGAATTCACCAGCAGGTATGAAGTCTCCTCCTTCAAAGGTGGCTGGAGCCCGTGTGGTCCAAGCGGTGGGTACGCCGAGACCCTCAAATGTGACCTTGGTTATGAGGACCTCCCTTCGTCTTTGAGGTTTGGCCATCCTTCCGTACACGAGCCCAAGGTCTGTCGCAGCTTGCTGGTCCCGCAGGTAATAGAGGTTTGCGAGTGGTACCTGCAGTGTGACGTAAGGATAGATTATTCTTCTTTGACTACCAGCTCCGTTCTTCTTCATCCTTGTCTCAATGGATGGGTTAAGTAGGAGTATATTGAAGAGTGTTTCCCCATCCATAGAGTTCACAACTCTTTCAAGATATTCTTTGCCACTCTTTGCGGATGCACCCAAGTACCTCACGTTTTTTAGAATATATTGAATAACCCTCTGCCTGATTATCTCCTCTTTCTCAACTACCCTGACAAAAGATGGTTTGAGGCGTTTGACATCGACACCACTACGAGTAAGTGCGTGCTCCAAACCCATGTGCTCAAAGACAGCCTCATTCATACTGAAGAATCTGTCGTACAAGAAGCTGTACGGCTCAAGCAGCCCGAGGAACATCTCAATTCCAGGCCTATGAATGTATGCTTCCCTAAGCTTACCCCACTCCGCCTTAACAACCATAACGAGACTACTAGACTCCTTCATATATACCCTATGAAAGCAAGCTTGATTAGACTCCACTCTTACTTTGTTAAATCAATATCTCATACTATAGATTAGTAAATCTATAATTAATTTAATCCGCGATTTGCATACTACATGCATGATTTTAGTCTTCAGTTAAAATGATCAACTCCTGATATTAGAAAAAGTTTGAGTGTGTAGAAATTGATGAAGTGGTTTGAGGGAGAGGGGTCATCTGGAGACTTCTTTTTGGAACTCCGTGTATGCGTGCTTTACCTCCTCCACCGAGGCCTCGTCTTCAAGGGTTGTGACATCTCCAATCGGTTTACCCACAGCCACCGCCTGCACTACTCTTCTCATTATCTTGGCGCTTCTCGTCTTGGGTAGCTTCGTTACAAAGTAAACGTTCTTTAGTGAAGCTATGGGTCCAACCCTTTCTCGCACCCAGTCGTTGAGTTGCTTGGCTAGTTCCCCGTTCGGTTGGCAGCCTTGTCTGAGTATCACGAATGCGACGGGTATCTCGCCCTTCACCTCGTCTGGTATGCCCACTACTGCTGCTTCGGCGACCGCGTTGTGTTGCACAAGCGCTGATTCAAGCTCGTATGTGCCAAGCCTGTGGCCGGCGACCTTGATTACTTCATCCGCCCTACCCAGAATCCAGAAGTACCCATCTCTATCCCTAACTGCGAAGTCACCTGTGTAGAAGTATCCGTTAAACCTGCTGAAGTACACCTGCTTATAGCGCTCGGGATCCCTGTGGATAGTTAGGGGCATGCCGGGCCAAGGCTTTTTTATAACAAGATACCCTCTCTCCTCAGGCTTCTGCGGCTCACCGTTCTCACTGAGTACGTCTGCATCAATCCCTAAGATTGGGGGACCGTTTGTCCCTGGCTTCATTGGGACAAGGTATAGCCCTGGTAGGTGGCTTATTAGTATGCCGCCTGTTTCAGTCATCCACCAGGTGCTTCCGAATGGCACCTTTCCACGGCCCACTAGTCTGAACATCCACCTGAATGCTTCTGGGTTTATTGGTTCGCCCACGGAGTGCATGAGTCTTATCGATGTGGTGTCGTGTTTCTTTACCCATTCGTCACCGAACTTCATCCACCCCCTTATCGCTGTAGGAGAAGTGTAGAGTACGTTTACGCCATGCCTCTCGATGATTGAAACCCACCTGTCGGGTTCGGGGTAAGTTGGAGACCCCTCATACATCAGTGTTGTAGCGCCCTCCATGAGTGGACCGAACACTATATAGGAATGCCCTGTGACCCAGCCTATGTCCGCTGTGCACCAGTACACGTCCTCGTCGCGTATATCGAAAACCCAGCGCATCGTTGCGTGTAAGAGGGTCATATAGCCACCTACATCGTGAACCTGTCCCTTTGGTTTACCCGTTGTTCCAGATGTGTACAGAATATAGAGTGTGTCATCCGACTTGACACGCGCTGGCTCAACATTCACGTTCAACGGTACGCTCTTAAGCGCATCATGGAAGTATGTGTCCCTTCCCTCCTTCATGTTCACCTGCGTATTCAACCTGCTAACAACGAGCACACTCATAACACTCCTAGTTTTTCCCAGAGCCTCGTCAACTATCTGTTTAAGCGGCACAATCTTACCCGCCCTCCAAGCACCGTCTGCGGTTACAAGCAGCTTGGCCTCAGCGTCATTCATCCTGTCAGCGAGCGCATCAGCGCTGAAACCCGAGAAAACCACGCTGAAAGCCACACCCAGCCTGGCTGCGGCCAGCATAAATATGGGGAGCTCGGGTATCATGGGTAGATAAAGGCCTATCACGTCCCCCTTCTTTAGCCCATATAGGTTCTTCAACATGTACGCGACCCTATTCACCTGAGTGTATAGCTCACCGTAGGTGAGCTTCCTAATCTCCGTGGGTCGACCACCCTCAAACGGTTCGCCCTCCCACAAGATGGCCACCTTATTCCTCCTCCAACTCTTGGCGTGCCTGTCAACGCAGAGGTAGGATGCGTTAAGCTCGCCTCCAACAAACCACCTATAAAGAGGAGGGTTGGAGTCATCTAACACTTTTTCCCACGGCTTGAACCAGTCCAGCTCAGAAGCCACCCTAGCCCAGAACTCCCTATAGTTTTCGATGCTCTTTGAGTGCAACTTGTGATAGGTATCCACATCCACAACGTTCCTCGCATCCTCAGGAATGATTCTCTCATCAAACGGCAGAGCCCAGTTAACGGACATGTTAATATCACTCCCAATGTTTGATTTAAAATGTTTGGTATCCATCTCAATCGGGGAGCTTAGTGTTAATAGTGAGTAGCATAATTTCTAGGGATTCACCCTTGACTGAGCTAAAAACACCAGCCAAACTAGGGCTCTAGGGGTAGGCTCTTACTGTGTTTAAAATGATGCTACACATTTG
>CADDZQ010000053.1 GCA_902812505.1 archaeon | reverse complement strand
ATTCGATTTAAAACCCTTAAAAAATTCATAGCGGGGTGGAGCCCCATATACTTTATAACCGAAGTACCAGTGGCATGGGACCCAATATTGGACGCACCATTCATTCCCGGCTCCACAATTAAGGGTATAGTTAGGGACAGTTTCGAGGAACTTATTGGAGCAAATGAAGCAACGCAAGCAAATGGAGCAACGGAGTGTGTATTCGGTAGTCCAAACGGTGTTGGTAACCTAATATTTTTCGACGCGTATCCAATTGGGACGCAGAGTAGCGGTGTTAGTGTTCTAGACTACGACATAATAACCCCCCACTATAATGGGGTAAGAGACGAGTACTCAGTGAAACCAACCCCAATACAGTTTATCTCTATAAATAAGGGAGTAACGTTTCAATCCTTCATAGCCTATAGAAAAGAAGACTTAGAAGGGTGTGTCTCTGGGGATGATGTCACCACGCTGTTACTCAAATCAATTATTTTATCGATGAAATTGGGCTGGGGTAGGAGGACCAGTAGGGGCTATGGCGAGTTAGAGTTAACCGAGGTGGAAGCGAAATGTCCATAGACTTCTTAGATAAAAAAATAGTGGCCTATCTACACGATCCTCCATGGAAGATGTGGGTGCTAACACTGAAGAAGGCGCTGCTCGCTAATAGCGGAGGACATGAAGGAGATGCCATTGAACTCATTAAAAGGCTAGGCGTAAACATAGACGAAATTCCAATTGAAGCCAAAATGGCTGATAGATTGGCGTCCTCAATAGACAGATGGATCTTGAGTGAGGCGCAAGGGGTAACATCGCACACTGGGACAACACCAACGGGTGGACTAGGTGGGACAAGTGGTAGTCGAGGGGAAACGCCACAGTCGACGATAACTAAACCCATCTCCAAGTTAAACATGTTCTCGCCTTGTAAGGAGTACAAAATATCAATTGACAACGATATCAAGCAGAAGGTTTCAGTGTATGTTGATAGGTTAACCCAAGCAGTGAGCGGTGAAAAAGCTAATAGGTACCACTTACTGTACTTCTTGGCTCCACTAATATGGTACGAGGTGTTCAACAACATCCCTCCATTGGCTGACACCAGGGTTCCAACACACACGATATTCGATCACGCCACGGCAACTGCGGCAATGATGAACATCATTGAATGTGAAAATGACGAGCTCAGATTTAAGGGGTCAATAGTTTCAATAGAGATACCCTCAATTCAAGAGTTCATCTCCTATAGCAGGAAATCCAGGGACCTCTGGGCGTCTAGCTGGCTGTCCTCAGTTCTGTTGTGGAAGTCAATAGAGAGTTTTGTAGAGAGCTACGGGCCAGACATAGTTGTAAGACCTGAGCTCAGTCTTAACCATTTCTTCATAGCATGGCTTTATAACAAGGTGAATAACGCAGCCAAAAACACGGTTCTTAGTTACGCTGAGAAGTTCGCCAATTTCGAGTCTCCCCGAATCTCAATGATGTCAGAAAAGGTGGTTTTGTTGCTTCCTACCGATACCGATGATGGTCAAAATAACATTGAGAAGAAGTTGGAGGAGAACTTCAATGAGGCTTGGAAGACAATTGCAGAACACGCTATAGGTGAGGCAGATTCAAATGATGATTACATAAAGAGCGCTATAGAACACCCTCCTATAAAACCCATAATCCACGTCAAGCGTGTGAAAGAAGTCTACGAGGAGTACAAAAATAAACTAAAGCCGCAAACACTAAAATGTGGAGGCTATGTGCCGTTAGAATACTCTCTATTCTTTGAATACCTCTACAGGGTAGGTACAACCGGCTACAAGAAGGTAAAATACTCATACGGCACCCTAATACATAATAAAATACAAGATAAGACTAAAAACGGAGATTATTCCATATGCACAGTGTGTGGCATACTTCCAGCGGCACGCCTTTACTACCACCCAGAAAAAGATACTGTAGACAACCAGGAAAATGATGGCTCAGAAGATAGGCTTTGTCCTTACTGCGCCATAAAGCGGGCATTAAAGGTGAAAGTGGTAAACAAAGTGCTGCAGAAGTTGGGATTGTCGACGGGTGACATTGACCTCCGCTTTCCATCAACCTCAGAGTTGGCCATGATGAACTTCGCGTACCACCTAAAGTCCCATGTAAAAGATCAACAAAAACTGGAGAGCACAAGTGCTAGCGAAAGAATAACAATAAGTGATCAGCAAATAGATAAGATATTCCAGCACCCCGAAGCCGCAGAGTACTATTGCAGATGCTATTCGGGTGACCAAAATGCGTGTAGCAAACCAATCATACCAAGTATCGTGGATGATACAGAACTAAAGAATTTGCTTAAACACCACGGAAACCTATACTACGCCATAATAAAAGCGGATGGGGATTTTCTGGGTAGCGGATACTGGAGTGGGAATCTAAGAGGTGAAAAGGGACAGGGAACAATGAATATAAAGAGCTACATGGAAACTGTATTGGGCCATTTACAGACCGGATCCCCAGCCACACAGATAAGTATTAATCAGCAGGTGAACAAAATAATACAGGCCAGAGCAAAACTTTATAACCAAAACAACGATGACAGGATCCCCATCACGCCTTCCTACGTGTATACCCTCACCAGAGCGTTAACCGTTCAGGCCGTCATAGACAAATATATTTTAGAGGAAAACAACGCCTACCCGATATATCTAGGGGGAGACGATATGCTGGCACTATCACCCATAAGGTATAAAGACGAATTATCCGTTGTCCGCGCAGTTATGGAGACCAGGAAGGCCTACTGGACTTTCTCTGACAATAAGACAGAAGTTGAAGGCTTCAAGTCGTTTAAAGGGTTAGTGGCAGACTCTCTTAGCGCCTACGGTAGGAGCTATTCAGTGTTTATGCCACACTACAAGGATCCTTTAACGCTCTCTGTTTTCATAGCCAACTATCTACTGGAGTTAAAAGACGACTTTGAGCGGGGAGGAAAAGACGTGGTTTTCATATCCGCAGGTAGGGGACAGGAGAATCTGGAGCACTCAGTGCTAAAGATGAGCGAGGACGGGAGGCTAAATACAGACATCTTTGAAGCCATCTTGTACCTAGACTCAAAGCTAAACGAGAAAAAGATTAGCAGGAGTTACATATACGACTCGCTAAACCTGAAAGATTACACACACAAACGTGAAATATACAA
This sequence comes from archaeon, assembly GCA_902812505.1. Taxonomy (GTDB): domain Archaea; phylum Thermoproteota; class Thermoprotei_A; order Marsarchaeales; family Marsarchaeaceae; genus ECH-B-1. The sequence goes on along the minus strand of CADDZQ010000053.1, from coordinate 3,329 downwards.
GCACCTAGTAAAGAGGGTTATAGAGAGAAACACCGACGAAACAACCGCAAATGAAGCCTATGGGAAACTAAATGGGTATATAGGGAAAACAGTTGAAGATAGGGAGGTATACCAGCAACTGGTTTTTTCGGTTGCCTGTTTCAGGTGATGCCTATGTATCTTTTAATAACCCCGTTAGGCTCAGCGGTGTTTAAATGGGGCGGTGTGAGCTCAATCCTCATCACCGGCTCTGTGAACAGCGGCTACTATGAGCCTCTCCCCCTACCCTCCACGATTCACGGCCTCCTAAAATACGCCTATATAGTGAATAATCTCGGCAACGACGCCCCCAAGTTCAGTGGACCATTGTTTTATGCCGAGGGCAGCAAGAAGGCTATATGCGTCCACTCATACCCACGCAGGCTACTCTGCAACGTGGATGGCAGCGAAAAAATGGTAAGCATCGGAGAAGGCGAGTTTGAGCGGAGGATGGGCATAGCGCTTCAAAGGGAGAAAAAGACGACGAAGGAGGGTTACATATATTTAGAAAAGATGATAGACCTCAGGAAACTGGCTGGTAAAGTGCTTGGGGAACACGGAGAAATAAAGAGGTATGGAGTATTAGTGAAGGTAGAGGAGGATGGAGGCGGAAATGTGAAGCAACTGAACGGATTCCTAGCACCGTTTGGTGGAGAGTCAAGGATAGCCAAAATAGAAGTTCTAGAAAACCTAGACCTCCAAAAAATCAACAAGAAGCTATTGGCGTCTCCCGCAATCATCGATGGTGGCGACTCGGACCACGTGGAGGTCAACAGTGAAAAAGTGGAGATAGGGGAGGTTAAGCCAAGTAGCGCAAACAAAGACCCCGGCGCCTTGAAGATAGTTTACAGGATGCTGTGCTTGGGATTCGACGGAAATAAGAGGCTACCAATGAGGCTAGCGCTAATGCCCACAGTGGAGGTAAAGAGCCAAGGGCCAATAGGCCACTTTACAGATAAAGGCTGGGGCTCTGTGTTTGAGTTATAACTCCACGATTCTAAACGCAGTGCAGCAAAAACACCCATGACACCACCTACACCCACCCACCAACACCTCTGACAGCCGAAGACATGCGGCTCAACACGCCTTTATAAAAAGATGTCCACAACCCACAAGGAGGAGCTATCACCGCGTAGACATTTAAAACCATGTAAAGTCAACCCAAAAAAGTGATGATTCGGAGGGCATGCGCTCACGCGAAGCCAAAGGTAGACAAACCCATCTTCCCCTCTTTGAAGGGGGTTTGCTACACATTATTGTAGGCGTCACCCAACCTCCAAGCCAAGCCCCTTCCAGTTACCAGCCTTGGAAATCCAGCAGCTTAGTTATCGCTTACCGCACCACACGAATAGACCCACTTCTAACAGATTTGTATTCGGCCCCAAGCGTGCTAAACGATTTTAGCCCCCAACTCTACGTGCTCTTATAGCGCCACCCCAACACAGAGGATACGCTTGGAGAAACACCCACACATGCAGCAACATGTGTGCCTCACTCTCTCAAACCAGCCCTAAAGCGGCCCAGCGACTTAGACCCAAACACTCAACACAAAAACACACGTGTTACAAGCACTGTGAACCCAGCACACCCAACTTTGAGGGGGACGCTTAAAACCATATAAAAACACAAAACATTTATAGATAAATGAATTTCTTATGCCAATGAAGGTGCTTTTCGCGCCAATAGGGGACCCCAGCAATTACAAAGTAGTGGAATATCAAGTGAATGGGAAAAAAACCAAGAATAAGGCTAGTTTCTTTGCGATTAAGGAAATTTTAGGAATAGAACACGTGGTAATAATTGCGGGTTTAAGCCTCAGCAGACAACGTCGACAGCAAACCATTAATCAATGTTTCCAAGACGTGGCAAGTCATGTGAAGAAAAGCTTGAATCTGAAAAGAGGAGAAGTCACAGTACTTGTAGCTCCTAACGTTTACGGAAACCAGTTCATCCAAACAAACAGAGAGAACACGATTTACTACAACTACATTTACCTTAACACACTTAAAATTCTCAATAAAACAAAGCCGAGCGAGGTGCATATCGACATCACCCACGGGATAAACTACATGCCTCTGCTCGCGACGGACGCCATAAAACTCGCGACAAACGTACACGTAATTCAAGCAAACATCCGGCGCACAGAGCCGGCGACAATAAAACTGGAAATCCACAACTCAGAGCCCATAATCCCAAATAACGCTGGCCCCTACAATATAAACAGCGTATACAAAGAGGAAGTCAACCTAAGAAAAGCCCTAATCCAAGTTTTAACACCATTCTTATCAAAAGAAATTAGAAACCTCATCAAAAACAATATTCTAAAGACAGAAAAACAAATACCAAGATCCAGCGAGCAAGATGAGGGAGGGGTTAAAGGAACCGGGTGCGACGCCGATCTGATTTCTGCAGCCGCCAATGCCTTGTTCTCAGGCGTATTCCCCTACCTCGTGTCCTCTCGGGGAGAATTGGAAGAGTGCATGAAAACCATCAGAGGGAAAATGGAGATACTGGATCAAAACAAACTAAAAAAAGACCCAAATAAACTTTTTAAATACACCAACAATAAACTCATATATCAATACACTGAACCCATAGAGCTCAGTTACGTACACTCCTTATTAACCGTAACAGGAAGAATAGCACGCAGCGTAAAATTACACCGCAAAGCACACAAGAGTTATGTCAAAATCAGCGACATCGAAAAACTAGCCAAAAATTACTCTGTAGCCGACACAATATCGTCGCTAGTAGCGGACGAGATCGACAAACTAAGCAAAAACACAAATATTAATGCAAACCCCCAGCTACTCGCCAAAATCCTAGGCGACCAGAGCTACAAACCTACTAAAATGTGTATGTGTAACAAGAGGAACCTGTTGGCGCATGGGGGCTTTGAGCAAAACGTGACCTACATATGGAAAAAAGGTAAAGAAATACTTATGAGTTATGGGGAGTGTATAGAAAACGTTAGAAATAACCTCACGTGAACCCACGAGTAATTTCCCAGTTAAGCCACACTAATCATTTTCTACCTCGATTAAGAGATCAGCCGGCGGGGCGATTAGGCTATTAGCCGCCGTAGGAATTCAGAGGCTGAATCCTCCAATACAGTGAGGAGGGATAAACCACACAGGAACAAAAACACCCGCACGCATACAATTCCTCATTTTAGGATACCTAAAGATTTCGCCGATGACGACCCCGACTTCGTGGACACCTTTCAATTCCTCATTTTAGGATACAGGTTTAACGTCAACTCTAACCCCAACCATCAATGATAGTGCTTTCAATTCCTCATTTTAGGATAC
>CADDZQ010000052.1 GCA_902812505.1 archaeon | reverse complement strand
TTGTTTTTGCTTAACATACTCAGTTGTGGGCTCAGCCCTATTATTGCTGAGCACCATCACTGTGTCTTGCGCCACTATTCTTGGCTGACTCCAAAGGGAGTCGCTGGGTCTACCCACACGCTTTATGATCTTCACGCCGCCACTCTTGGACACGGAGACAATCCCGTAGCTATCGCGTCCACGTTCTTCGGCTTTCACTATGATCCCGCGAAGTTTATCCTCGATCGCTTTAAGGGTCTCTTCAGACCTCTGAGACTCAAAGAGTATACACCCAGAGATGCTACACATCTTAAACACCCCTCCTGTGTCCCCACGCCACCCTGTGTAGCTGAATGCCTACTCGGAATCCCCATTCCCTATTGGCCTCAGCGAGACTCGCTAGGGCGGCTGAGTAATCTGGCCTAGTGCCGTCTGGCTGTACAAAAACCCTGTGTCTTGGGAACCCGTAGGTGTCGCAGATTTCCGCGACTTCTGGGAGGTCTCGTTTAGGGTTTGTGACAACGAACTTCAGATAGAAGTGTTTCGTTCCCATAACCCAGTCGAGGTGTTGTGTGTTCTTATTACCCGAGTTTGATAGTTTCGGTGACACGGACCAGTAGTCCACCCCCTCTAGGAGGCTTCTTGATGGCTTAATACTTCCGTTGGTTTCAACCAGAGTATTGTGGCCGAGAAGCTTCGCTTCTCTAACCAACTCCTCGATTTGCTGTAAGAGGGGTTCACCTCCTGTTATTGTGACGAGGGGGGTAAGTGACGGCGAACCCATCCTTAAGGAACCAACAATTTCTTGAACAGCCATATACTTGTAGTCTACACCTTCAAAAGCCCTATCTTGTCTTATCCACGAATATTTCGTGTCACACCATACGCACTTAAGGTTACAGCCATAAAGCCTAACAAAATGAGAAGGAGTACCGATTAGCTCCCCCTCGCCCTGAATACTCGTAAACAATTCGCAAACCTTGAGCTTAACCATTCTCACCCTCCCCACCGGGGTTTGTATAGCGGATCAGTGGGAGGACTCACCACCCGCTAACTATATACGCGCACACTAAAAGCGAAAAAGGGTTTAAAAGTGCTACTGCAACACCCTTAACGAACAGACGGTGTCCAGATTAGGGGTCGGTGAGCGCGGCGTCAAGGCTTAGAAAATTGTTATCCGCGCACCATCAATGAGTCAGCGTAAAACTATATCATTTTTTTGCTGCGTTGGTCACCAGAAGCTCTCCCGCATCATTTACAACATAGGATCCAATCATGTCTGCGTTACCTCTTTTTAGATAGAAGTAAACACTGTTCCATATGATTAAAACAGATGCAACTAGGATGATCGACATGTTTGTGGGGTAGACTGGTGGTAGCAAAGTCAGCCCAAGCCCAACCATGTTTATAACCGTGATCACGGCTGGCGCCAAAGTGTGCTTAAGCACGTTGAACTCTTCTCTGAACTTCTTATAGTAGAAGATGGGTAGCGATATAGAGTCCACCATTCTGCCTATTATCCAAAAAACGCTTGCAGCCACAGCTATGAATTGGTAAGCGTTGATGAATCCCAATAATAGGGGTGTTGATAGACCTATACTAACTGCGACTGCGCCAACAAATATTGAGCTAACGTAGGGGCTCCTGTGTTTGCCGTGCACACTCGTAAATTTTGACGGTGCCCCACCTTCTCTGGCAAGGCTGAAAAGGATTCTTGAAGCGGCTAGGTTTGTTCCCACATTTGAAACGATGAGGCTGTTGACTGCTAGCAGAACTGTTACGACCGCGAGCGCCGCTGAGACTTTAGCGGCTAGCTGCACGAGCGGGACGCTGGCGCCTCCGAGGTCGGCGGCATGGGTTAAACCCCAAGAAACCACTACCGAGTAGGAGGACAGTACCATTGAGGCGCCGCCCAGTATTAGAGCAAGCCACATGCCACGCTTAATATTCTTGGATGGAGACTTGGTCTCCTCGCCAAGGTAGGTTGCGGTGCCCGCTCCAGCAACGGAGATCACGGCTAGCAGGTAGCCTGTAGCCAAACCACTCACTCCGTGTGGGGCTAGATGGAGGTCTGTGAAAACCGCTACGGTGTTGGCTGGACCCGCCTTAAATACTAGGTATAGAGCCAAGCCAAGCAACAGTATTACTTCCGACGTGGCGGCCACGGCCACATATTTTGTGAGAGTCTTGGTTATATCATAATAGGTAAACGGGATTGCTAGCCCAATCCCTAAAGCGGTGAGTGGTATCCAGCTCCATGACGGCAATACTATTCCGAAAACTTTTACGAGCGATGGTACTATTATACCCACATACATACCCTCAAACACCGTCGTGAGCAGGAACGCCATGAACTCTGTAACCGCTTCGAAGTAGCCGGTCCTCCTACCTAAACTATTCGCGCTATATGTATAGAATCCGCCAGCGGAGTTGATTTTTGAGGAAAAGCATGAAAGAATATATATCCACGCACATGAGGTTATAAATGCGAGAAGCGTCACAAGGGGCAGGTTTGCACCCGCGTACAAAGCGCCAGCAAAAAGACTCGATACAACCGACCCAAGCGGAGCGGTCACCGCCATCGCTTGAGCGTAGTTACCCCATAAACCAACGGCGTTCTCTTTTAGCCTTGGAATGCTAGACGTGTTTGACATATGAGTAGCCCCCTAATGAGTGTAGGTAAGCTCATATATAAACTTTATGTCTTAAAAACCCATTTTTCCAAAAGTTCTTTCTATAAAAGAATTTTATTAAATTTTTATACTTTTTACCTCACAGCCGACAACACAGTCTCGAACAGTTAACAATCCCAGACTAACACTTTAATACACCTCTAAGTTTGAGAGCTATGGGTGAAAAATTAACGTCAGAAGATTCACAGAGATTTATTGCGATACCCTACAGCAAAAAATACAACAGATTCATCAAAAAAATCAAGAGAAGCCCAAGGTATGCCCTGCGAATAGTAGAGAGGGACACACTCGAAGCAAAACTCTATTTCAACTATAAAACTAAGGGTAAGACCACCAAAAAGAGATAGAAAGTCCGCTCACCCTCTTCTGCTTCATCATAGGTTAGACAACTGCGGCTCGCACGCTTCTTTATAGGGTTTCGTAACCATTATAATATTTAGCCATTATATTGTGTTTGACCGCATATTGTCAACAATTAAAAGCGTAGTTGGACACGAGGTCCTCGATTCACGGGCTAACCCGACAGTGTATGTTGAGGTAAAAACATCAAGTGGGGCCACTGGATACGGCTACGCACCAAGTGGCGCGTCAACTGGGAGAAGAGAGGCTGTTGAGCTACGCGACGGCGGCCCAAGATTCCTCGGTAAAGGGGTCACCCAGTGTCTTAAGACGCTAAGGGAAAAGGTTGAACCCGCCCTAAAAGGATTAGAGGTGAGCGACCAAGCGCTCATCGATAAAACCCTCAGGGAAATAGATGGGACAGCCAACTTTTCCTCAATAGGCGCAAACACTTCTACAGCCGTATCTATAGCGTGCTTCAGAGCCGCTGCTCAAGAGCTCAACCGTCCTCCATACTTAAAAAATGGTAAAGGTAGACACGTTTTACCCACCCCCATGTTTAACGTTTTAAACGGGGGAAAACACGCTGGTAACGGTCTTGGAATACAGGAGTTTATGATTGTGCCCGCCGCCCAAAGCTTCCATGAATCCATAAGGATAGCGGTAGAAGTCTACCTTAACCTAAAAGAAGTGCTAAGAGAAGAGGTTGGGGTTTCCGCTGTGAATGTGGGCGACGAAGGTGGATTCGCCCCACCATTTACTACCACAACCCAAGCACTCGATTCACTTGTCAAAGCGACCCGAAGAGCTGGTTACAAGGAGGGTGAAGACGTCTTCTTCGCGCTCGACGCGGCAGCTACTAGTTTCTATCAGAATGGAAAATACACACTTGATGGGAAGACCATGGATTCAACAAAGCTGTTGGAGCATTACATAAAGATATGCACAGAGTATCCTATCATATCCATCGAGGATCCATGCTCAGAGGATGATTGGGAGGGATTCGTGTTGGCTAAGCGTAGCCTGAAGGGGTTGCGTATAGTTGGCGACGACCTACTTGTCACGAGGGCTGAGAACATTGAGAAGGCGTTTGAAATAGACGCCTGCAATGCGGCCATAATAAAGATAAACCAAGTGGGAACCGTTAGTATGGCTGTCGACGCGATAAACTCTGCTAAGAGCCACGGTTGGCTTCCAATAGTTAGCCATAGGAGCGGGGAGACAGAGGATACCTTTCTCTCTCACTTTGCCACCGCCTACTCAACGGGGGCGATAAAGAGCGGCGCTCCCGCGAGAGGGGAGAGGACCGCTAAATATAACGAGCTATTAAAGATCGAGGATTCAGACCCGAGTTGCGTGTTTAAAGGTATCAGTGTATTCAAGGTGTAACAGTTGGACGCCGTTGTGGCCAGCGACCTAAGGAAAGCCTTCGGAGAGTTCACAGCGGTAGGGGGAGTGAGTTTCAAGGTTGAATTCGGCACGGCGTTCGCGTTGATAGGTCCCAACGGCGCCGGTAAAACAACAACGCTTAGAATGGTATCAGGCCTAATTCGACCAACATCGGGGAGTATAATGGTACTTGGAGGTGACCCGAGTGTTGGTAGCATTCGCTCTAAGATGAGTATCCTCCCAGAGGATGCTGGGGTGTACGAAAAGCTGACCGTGTATGAGGCGATTTACTATTACGGCTTACTCAGGGGTTTAAGCAGGTCTGAGGCTGAGCTGAGAACCGAGCATCTAATCAAGGTCCTCGGATTAAATGACAAACACGATGAGTATGGCTCCAAGCTGAGTAAGGGTCTTAAACGTAAAACACTTCTTGGTATGTGCCTTGTAAATGACCCCCAACTACTGGTCTTAGATGAGCCAACGGATGGGCTGGATGTCAGATCGGCTAAAAATGTGCGTGATATGCTAGGCAAACTCGCGGATGAGGGGAAAGCGATCATAGTCACATCCCACAACATGTCGGAGATTAGAAGCGTGGCTTACACCATCGCAATAATGGATAAGGGTAGAATAGTCGTTCAGGGTGAGGCTGAAAAGCTTCTCGCCGAGTATGGCTCGGATAACCTTGAAGAGCTTTTCCTGACACTCACCACCTCGGAGGTAGAATAGAGTGGGTTGGGGTGTCATCTTCATAAAGGACCTAAAGGAACTCGTAAGGAACAGAAAGGCGCTGGCGCTAGTCACAGTTATGCCCCTACTCCTATTCTCAGCATTAGGCGTGCTGAGCAACTACTCTCTCACTAAGACTCCAACGGTTATCACCTTCGTGGACAAAGACACGGGTTATGGCTCAATCAACTATGGTCAGCAACTCTTTAATAATATCGAGGCGTACGGCCAAAGCATAGACCTAGTGGTGGTTAATGAATCGAGTTTTCAGGTGGCCAAGCAGATGGTTGCTGATGGGCAGGCTGTTATGGCCATATTTGTGCCACAGAACTTCAGCTACACACTCAACCAGACGTTTGGTGTAGCAAACCTCACACTCTTTACAAGTCCGGGAAGCACAAAGGCTCAGGTGGTAAACCAGATTGTTGATAGCGCCCTCAGCGATATTTCAACCCAAGTGACATACGCTCGATTACACAGGGTGTATGGTGCAAACGCCTCGAAGGTTCTAAACCCCGTCACAGTATACGTTGAAGAATACCAAGTGAGAACCCCCTTTAACACCACTGTGAGCACACCCTACGCCGGCATACTCCCAGCGCTGATAGTACTCGTCTCCGTTGAGACAAATGTTGGTCTGATAATCGATAGCCTTGTGGGTGAAAAAGAGCGCAGAACACTCGAGATGCTGCTTGTGACACCCATAAGTAGGTGGGGGATAATCATTGGTAAAACACTCGCCGTGCTTGTAATATCCCTAGTGTCAGCAATAGCCATCCTTGTGGGAATAATACTCGAAGTGGGTCTCACCTTCAGTGGCCTTGCGCAGAGCATAACACCAACCGCCATACAGATCAAACCACTACAAGCCGCCGCCCTAATAGCTATACTTACGGCGACCGTGGCGGTCACACAGCTCATAACCGCGGCGCTGAGTGCATACGCAACAAACACTAAGGAGGCGAATGCGAGTATAGGGCTAGTTATGTCGCTACCAGTGCTCTCGATGTACCCACTCCTCTTCTCAAGCCTGTCCTCGCTGCCTCACTTCGTACAGGCTGTCATGTACCTCCTACCATTCACTTATAGCTACCTACTACTCAACATGGCACTGATAGGTCCAGCCTCACCATTTGGCATCGTATACGTAATCGCTTTAGCGGGTTACACATTACTCCTCCTCTACATAACAGTCAAACTCTACGGAAGGGAAGCCGTAATAGTGGGCACAGCCAGAAAAATTCATCTTAGAAAACCAAAGACAAAGTGAGGAAAAGTGATGCTGAAAACAAGCAACCCTTATCGTTTATGTTATGCGCGAAAGACTAATCAAACCAAGTCGCTATTCCACTATGCCTGTGATGTGAGCCATGTCCTCTGAGTGGTGATGTCAACTCTGGGGTAGCTGAGGTCTCGTGCCACACCTTTTTCTCTA
>CADDZQ010000051.1 GCA_902812505.1 archaeon | reverse complement strand
CGCAAGCCTTAATCCAAATTTCATGTTAGACAATAACGCTGTACATTCTGCCCACTATTAAACCTTTTTCATAAATTTTGTTTGTTATTTCCTGCTTTTTATGAAGAAAATTTATGTATAGAGGAGGGTGCCTCGATAATAATGTTGATTTAGCGTTACTACCATAATTATACACCAATAAGGCCTTCCCATATTATTACCTGCTTTACACGGCTGATGGTTTTCCACGCTTGGAGACCACACTCGCCACGCCTTAACTCAGCCACCATCATATTATCTAATATATGAAACTTTTTTGTGGTTATTTGAATAAGCTCTTTGTAATGAGGATAAATTTTTACAATTAATTTAAACGATTGGATTTTTGCTCGTCTTTGAAGGCATATCTCTATGTTATTTAGTTTTTTCGTTAGGATTAGGTTTAAATTATTATTACGATAAATGGACTCGATGTCCACCCAAGAACTCGTAAAACCTAGCGGGGAAAAACAATTTCAGGAAGAGCGTCTTATAGGTAAATCGTTAAAGAGAAAGGAAGACCTTGAGCTTCTGAGAGGTAAAGCCAAGTTTACTGCTGATGTTGACCTACCAAAGAAGGTTTACTCAGTATTCTTTGTTAGGTCACCTGTTTCGCACGCAATTATAAAGAAAATCGATATAGAGGCAGCAAAGAGTGCTAAAGGCGTAATAGCTGTTTTCACAGGTGAGGACCTACAGGGTGTGAAGATGGGTTACTGGATGCATTACCCCGGTATGCTAGAGCCTGTTAGGGGTACTCTTGCGTATGGTAAGGTTAGATATCAGGGTGAGCCGGTGGTGGCCGTGGTCGCCGAAGACGCCTATCTTGCTGAGGATGCTGCTCAACTAGTGACTGTGGAGTACGAGGAGCTTCCAGCTTTGACCGACCCTGTCAAGGCGATGGATTCACAGCCAATATTCGATGATTTGGACACCAACATCCTGTTACATGACTCATACTCAAGCACGAAGAGGGTTGAGGAAGTGTTGGAGAATGCGCCAGTAAAGATAGATGTCACCCTCTATAACGGTAGGACTTCGCCCCAGTCTCTTGAGCCCCGGGTTCACAAGGCCTACTATGACGGTGAGTGGCTCACCATATGGGCGTCCACACAGTTCCCACACGTGGTTAGAACCTATGTGGCCGAGTGCCTCGGCTTCCCAGAGAACAGGATCAGGGTTATAGCCGAGCATGTGGGTGGAGGCTTCGGACCCAAATCATCAGTGTTCGCGGATGAGATGGCCGTCTACGCAATAGCCATAAAACTGGGGGTACCCGTGAGTTGGGTGGAGACAAGGACAGAGCACCTTCTTGTCACCGGCCATGAGCGTGACCAGATACACCACGTGAGGGCTGGATTCGCTGAAGACGGGACTCTACTGGCGCTACACGACGAAATAGTTGCGGATGTGGGTGCGGGTGGAACCTTCTGGGTTGAGGTTCAGCCAGCCATGGTGGCCAGTGTGTCGATCCCTGGACCCTATAAATTCGAGCATTATTCCTTTGATCTCTACGCTGTGGCCACGAATAAGGCTCCGTTGTCACCCAACATAGGCTTCGGAAGACCCGTGGCCGCGTTTGTGATGGAGAGGGTTATGGATATAGCGGCGCGAAAAATAGGTCTTGACCCGGTGGAAATTAGGCGGAGAAATCTGGTTGACAAGTCTGATTTCCCCTATAGGAATCCTGCTGGTGTGGTATATGACAGCGGTGACTATAAGCTATCCTTGGATGTGCTCCTAGACCTCTTGGACTACGAAGACCTCAGGCGGAGGAAGCCCGATGTGGAGGGTAAGGAGAGGGTGGGTATAGGTATATCCGTGTACTCTGAGTATACCGCTCCGTCCTCCGCTAGGCTTCAGGTTAACTTGGGCTGGGAGGTTGGGGGCTACGAGAAGGCGGTTGTGAGGGTTGAGCCCACAGGTAAGGCCACGGTTAGCCTTGGGGTACTCTCCACGGGCCAGTCTCATGCGACTGTTTACGCCCAGATAGCCGCGCAGGAAATAGGGTTGAAGTTTGACGATGTTAGCGTTATCGAGGGGGACACCAACACAACTCCTTATGGGTTCGGTAGTTGGGCTAGTAGGTCCATGGTCACCGCGGGTAACGCCGTGATCTTGGCATCCAGAAAGGTCAACCTTAAGCTTAGGAGGATAGCGGCCCACTTGTTGGGGGCTAGCCCCGATAGGGTGGTCATACGTGAGGGTGTGGCGTTTGACCCCCTCAACCCCGAGAGGAAGCTGAGTGTTGCGGAGATAGCTAAGATAGCCTATAGGATACCCACCAAGCTACCCGAGGGCGAGGAGCCTGGGTTAGAGGAGCACGCTATTTACGAGCCCCCCTCCAACACGGCTATAGTAAGCTACGCTTGGCATGGGGCTGTGGTTCGCTTGGATCCCGAGACTGGTAGTGTTAGGGTTGATAAGTATGTGGTGGTGGACGACGCGGGTGTGGTGGTTAACCCTAAGACCGCTGAGGGTCAGGTTCACGGCCCCGTTGTGTCTCAGGCCTTCCTGCAAAGTTTTTCGGAGCTTAAGTACGATGAGAGGGGTAACCTTCTAACCACATCATTTTGGCATTATCCTCCCCCCACAGCTGAGGATGCGCCAGCCGAGTTTAGGGTGGAGCACGTGACCTCTCCCTCACCGACTCCGGGTGGCTTCAAAGGGATGGGTGAAGGCGGGGCGATAGGTGGGCCGGCGGCCCTGATGAACGCCGTAGCGGACGCTCTGGGGGAGCTGGGGTCTTCCCTCAATAAGGTCCCGATGGATTCGAGGGAGATATGGGCGCTTATGAAAAAGGCTGGGTAAATGAGTCTAACCTATGGCTATTGGCCTGACGAGTGAGGCTTCCCCACCCCTTATTTTAAGAGGTGACACAATGATTGTTGAGACATATTTGCGGTCGGCAGCCAACTCCTCAAGGTTCAGACTCTTCATGAGTAGGATACCGTTATCGCTGAGTAGGATGTTGTGTACTTCGAATGGCTTCGGAACACCTGCAGCGAGGTTGTCTATCCCCACAAGTTTAACCCGCTTGCCAACAAGCCACTTGGCTGCGTCTGCGCCCAGCCCAGCGAATTTGTGTAGATATATGTCCGCGTCCTTTGTGAAGTATCTAGAATAACCAGTTCTGACGAGCGCACAGTCACCCGCACCAAGCTCCACCCCCTCGTACTTCAGGGTTCCTTCAAGGTCTTCGGGTGTTACCTCATACCTCTCGGGTAGAATATCCAGCTTCTTATATGCGGGCACATCGAGTAACACGCCTCTAAGGACAAGTGGTGTGAGCCTGTCAACACTGGGTAGCTCGGGTGGTAGCCCAGTGTATCCCGAGTCTGATTCGAAGTGTGTTATGTCCACCCCAAGCACGCGGAGGTTTCGGGACATGTGTATTGGTGTGTCGAGGTGTGTGCCAGCATGCATAGATGTCACGATTAGGCTTATCGAATCAGCGAACCCTGGGGCAATCTCTTGGAAAAGCTCCTTGGTGTGCTCGTGGTACCTGTAGAGGTAGAACCCGAAGGGGGGGTCCGCGGAGTGGACCGGCATCCCCCTCCAATAGGGTTGACCTAAGTCGTAGACCTTGGATTTAAGGGTGAGTCTATATATGTCTTCTCCAAGACTCAAGTGTGACACCTATTCGGCGTTCATAACAGTGTTCCTAAGTAGGCCTATGTTTGCTATCTCGCACTCAAGAAGATCCCCCCTCTTGAGGAAGAAGGGTGTGGGGTCTGGTTTTCTGAATGCTGCTACCCCCGATATCGTTCCCGTTGAAACCATGTCTCCTGGGTTGAGTGTGGCCCAAGAGTATTTGGAGACTATCTGTTCAACCCTCACACTCAGCTTGGCGGTTGAGCCAGATTGCCTAACGTCTCCGTTCACCCTTAGCTCCATGGTTAGATTGTGGACGTCTCCAATGTATTTTCTCGGTACAATGCAGGGGCCTAGGGGGGCGAATGTGTCGAGGTTTTTCCCATAGTTTAGTAAGCCGTTTTTCATCTCCTCCCTTTGGATGTCCCTTGCTGTGACATCGTTGAAAACCGTGAATCCGAAGATGGCTTCGAAAGCCTTCTCGGGTGACACGTTCTTTATTTTCTTACCGATTATTATGCCGAGCTCAAGCTCGTGGTCAAGCTGGTTTGTGAAGGTCGGCTTCAGAATGTGGTCGTCGTGGCCTATAACCGCGTCGGGGTTCTTCAAGAAGGATATCCACTGGGGGATAGGGAAGGGCCAGCCAGCCTTATCCGCTTCTTGGGCGTGCTCTCTGAAGTTACCCGCTGTGTGAACTATTTTACCCGGCCGCAGTGGGGCTTCAATTTTCACCTCCCCCCTGCCGAACACGTAGCGTTGTTTCTCCGGGCCGCGGGCCTCTGGATTCAACCCGTTTGAGAAGTATTTGAACACATTCTCAATATGGGTGAGCGCTGGCTCCCCCGCCTCTATTAGGCGCTGCATACTGGTGGGTGCGAAGCTCTCCGAGTAAGACACGTAGGGCAAATCCCTCTCCTGCTCAACTAGGTAAACTTGGCTGGCTGTATTGAGGTCCAGCACGTGCTCTTCGAACAGGATTGCTGTCCTTTTAGCGCCGAAAACCGGCTCCCTATAGGTGGCTAGCCTCAAGACACCCTGGGTGTTTCGGGAGTATTTACCTAAGTATTCTGTGGCCATGTTTCTCACTAACACTCCTTTCGCAAGTGTATAAGTGTTGCCTAAGCGGCGCTTCTTTTTTCTACGAGTATGGTGTGGGTGATCTCGAGCACTTTCTCGCCCGACTGGTTTCTCACGCTGGATTCAAGTGTAATGATACCAGTCCTCTCTTTCTCCTGTTTTGACTTAACCACCACGTCACAGTAGATTGTGTCCCCTATCTTCACGCTTTTTAGCGCATTGAAGCTTGATGATAGAAGCGCGATGAACCCGTTCTCGAAGGGGGAGTCAGGTAGCTGGTATATTAGGCCTGTAGCAATTGAGGCTGTGAGGTAGCCTGGAACTATTCTTGAGCCGAATCTTGATTTCCTTGCGTAGTCCTCGTTCAGGAAGAGTGAGTTGAAGGCTCCGGTGAGCGTTGAGAACACGACAACGTCTGTCTCCGTCACGGTTCTACCCCTTGTGCTGAACGCTTGGTTAAGTTTGAAGTCTTCAAAGTGCATGGGGGTTAAATAAATGTCATCAAATAAAAACGTTATGCAAAAGGCTTATACCTAGTTGGATAACCCTCCCCCATATGAGTTGGGGAAAAGCTCCTGGCGGTGTTCAGGTTGAGTCGGAAATCGACTGGAAGAGGAAACCCACACCTCCTGGTAAGAGGTTTCACGGGCAGTATGCTCTTGTCACCGGGTCATCAAGAGGTTTTGGAAGGCAGATTGCGTTAGGCCTCGCTGAAGAGGGGGCCAACGTGGTTATCCATTACGCGAAGTCTAGGGATTTGGCGGAGGAGGTTGTGCGCGAAGTAAAGGGTAGGGGCGTTGACTCCTTCAGTGTACAGGCGGATATAAGAGACTACGAGCAGGTAAAGAGGATGGTATCTGAGGTTTGGTCGAAGACGGGTAGGATAGATGTGCTAATAAACAATGCGGGTGAGACGGCTGCGACCCAGATGTCGTGGCGTGAACTCAATGTTGAGACAGTCAACGAGACCCTTGATTTGGATGTGAAAGGCACGCTCTACGTGACACATGAGGTGGGCAGGCGGATGCTCGATGAACTCAGGTCGGGGGTCATCGTGAACGTTGCATCAAACGTTATAGTGACCGGAAGCCCTCGTTCACCCATATACGCGGTCTCGAAGTATGGCGTAATAGGTATAACCAAATCGTATGCGCTAGCCCTAGCCCCATATGTGCGTGTGAACGCCGTAGCTCCTGGGTACATGGATACGCCTTCGCTTAGGGCTCGTAAGGATTGGACGCCTGAGAGGAGGAAGTGGATAGTGGATCACACACCGCTTAAGGCCATAGGTAAACCTGAGAACATCGTTCCCGTTGTCCTCTTCCTCGCATCCCAAGATTCTATACACATGACGGGTAACACCGTGATATGTGACGGTGGATTCAGTATGATAGCCGCTTAGGTGGACCACTTGGCAGATGTATCCAGAGAAGATGTTTTAAAGCGTGTAGACAAGGAGTTGCTTAAGAGGCTGACGCTTGAGCTCATCAGGATTCCTAGCCCAACTGGCCAAGAGTATGAGATCGGTGTGTATATGAGTGAGAAGTTTCGAGAGCTAGGCTTGAAGGTGTCATTCCAAGAGGTGGAACCCAAACGTCCAAATGTGATTGGTAGACTCCGTGGGAGTGGGGGTGGTGCCACGCTTCAGTTTGACGGCCACCTCGACGTCTCCTTCACTGGCCAAGAAGAATTCATGAGGGGCGGTGTCACTTCGCTTTCGGGGAGGGTTGAAACGATTAATAACGAGGAGTGGATCTTCGGTGCTGGCGCCTTTAACATGAAGTCGGCCCACGCCGCTTACTATACAGCTCTTAAGGCGCTACTCGACGCGGGCGTCGAGCTCAAAGGGGACGTAGTCCTCTCGGCCACATCGGGGGAAATAGAGGAGACCCAGGTGGACGAGTTCGTGGGCGCCCAGTACAGGGGCTACGGTGCCGGTGCGCACTATGCTGTCACACACAGCGCGGTCCCAGACTTTGTGGTGCTTGGTGAACCCACGGGTATGAAGCTCATGGTGGGCCACTTCGGCTCCCTCTGGGCTAAGGTCACCAACACGGGTGGCACGGTTGTGCACACCGCTTGGTCTCGTGGTGTCGAGAACAAGATAGAGCAGATGGACGTGGTGCTTCAGGAGCTCAAAAAGTGGAAAGCGGAGTTCGAGTCTATAAGTGAGTACAAGGGGTACAGGGGAATCGTTAACTTGGCAGCCATAAGGGGTGGGCGACCCTGGAAGGGTTCGAGGACACCCGACGAGGTTAGCGTATATGTTGATGTGCGCTTCCCACCAAAGTGGACACCCCTACAGGTGCAGGCAATGCTCGAGGAGTTCGCGCAGAGGGTGTCGCGTGAGCGTGGATTGAAACTGGTGGTTGAACCCTACAGTGTAAACCCCCCAACCGAGATACAGGAATCATCATACCTTGTGCAATCCATAAAGAGGAATCATAGGGAGGTGGTGGGCGTCGAGCCAGAGGTTGTGTATGAGTTGTGGTACTCCAATGCTCCTCACTTTAACGCCATGGGTGCACACGCGGTGAACTATGGGCCTTCGGGGGGAAAGAAGCTGAGCGGTCTAAGTTTGGCTGACAAGGATCGCGAGTACATAAGTGTGGAGGATCTGTACGCTTGCGCCAAGGTTTACGCCTCCCTCGCACTGGACGTGTGCACTAAAAATAGGTACGACCTGAGACCAGACCTCAGGCTTTAACCCCACTCTTTTTAAGTAGGCTGTAAAGGTACTTTGAAGATAGGTGTGAACTCCTAATTTTCACCCCGAAGGGTGAGAGTGCGTCCTCGACTGCGTTAGCAA
>CADDZQ010000050.1 GCA_902812505.1 archaeon | reverse complement strand
GAACGATTAACCCAGCAAACGAGAGTACCACCTAGGCTTGGAAGCATAGCTCTCCACCCAATTATCCTTCATCCTGGGTGTAGCACTGGGATACACTTCACACCTATCAGGGGTCTGGTACCCTATGATGCTGAGCGGGGTGCTTGTGGGGCTTCTGATTCCTGCGGAGTGGTGGCAACGCCTCCTAGCATTATTCACAGCTGGCTTGGTCTCAGATCTCCCATACATATACCCACTTCTCATAGAAGGCCTCTCCAAACCCATGCCACTGTGGGACTCATAGCTGGATTAGATGGGGGTATCCTACTTCTACTCATGGTGGTGGTAAGTGGGGCTAAGATTTGCGCGGGGGGACTCACTGGTTCCCCGATACGCGAGGCCACTATAAACAATCGACGTGAGGCCCATATAGTGTGCGAGAAGAGGTTTTGAGGGCATTTTTAATAAATGAGAGCAGCCATAGGAATCACCCCCACCCTCTCTAAACAATAAGGAATTTTTGATGGCCTCGTGGCCTCATCCCAACGTTATCAGCTAAAAACCCTTCTACGCTTAGATTTGGATTCAAAACTGGTCAGCTAGATGGGTGTCACCACAAATAAGAGTGTGGTATTTCTTAAATCCGTGGTTGGAAAAATTTTGGGTAATGTTTCCAGACTTAAAACCAGCCCTTGCGGCGCTAAGCAGGGGTGATTTTGTTCTTATCCATGACAGCAAAGAGCGTGAGAACGAAGTAGACTTGGTTGTCGCGGCTCAGCACCTCACGCCTGCTAAGGTGGCCACTATGCGTAGAGAGGCGGGGGGACTAATCTGTGCGGCCTTGAGTTGGAGCTTGGCTTCGGTGTACGGTCTACCGTATCTTTCTGAAATCCTTAGGGTTGCATCATCTGATTACCCATTTTTAAGCAGACTCATCATGGAGGAGGCGCCCTACGGGGGGCGACCCGCATTCTCGATTACTGTGAACCACAGGGGTGTGTTCACGGGAATCACAGATGAGGAGCGTTCATACACGATTAGGCGGTTGGCTGAAATATCCGCTTTGGCCCTCAGCGATGCCCCCAGCGCGAAGTCAAGGTTTTACTCCGAATTCTGTTCGCCAGGCCACGTCCACCTACTCATAGCGGCCCGGAACCTATTAGGAGAAAGGAGGGGGCACACTGAGCTTTCAGTATTCATGGCCGAGCAGGCTGGTATCACGCCTGTGACTGTTCTGTGTGAAATGCTCGACTCGGTTTCCCATAGAGCACTGGGTAGGTTGGATGCGATGCGATACGCTGAGGAGAGAGGAATCCCCTTCGTTGAGGGGGAAACTCTTATTCAAGCGTATAGGTCAGTTAGGGGTGTCTAAATGAATTTGGGTGTCGTTGTGAGTGAATTTAATAGTGAGATAACTCAGAGGATGCTTACTGAGGCTGAAGAGTACGCTAAGAGTAGAGGTATCAAAGTAAAGTACGTGTGCTATTCTCCGGGAGCGTTCGACATCCCGCTTATTGTTAGAGAGCTCCTTAGGAAAAGGGATATCCACGCGGTGGTGACCTTGGGTGCGATAGTTAAGGGTGAAACAAAGCACGATGAGGTTATAGCCTTCACGCTCGCCAAACAGCTAAGCGAACTATCACTTGAATATGGGAAGCCCGTGGCGCTTGGCGTGTCGGGGCCGGGTATGAGTTGGGAACAGGGCTTAGCCCGAGCCTCAGAGTATGCCAGGCGGGCGGTGGACGCAGCGCTGAAGACTTATACGAGTCTTGGGAAGCTGAGGTATGGGTACAGGGGGAGTTCGAGGGAGGTTAAATAGGTGTCTTCAGAGAGTATCCAGATAACGATTATGCGGATTGATGGTTATGGGCCCTGGACGCAGACACTCGGTGACGATAGGGAGCACCGCCTACAAATACTCCAGTCCCAGCTATACGCTCACCTAGTTGACTTGTTCGCAAGCCAAAACGGCGTGGTTTTCTACAACAAATACGACGAGATGATTGCAGTTTCGAATGGTATACCGCTTTCGAAGCATAGGGAAATACAGAGAAGCGTTGCGCAGAGGTTTCCGGTTACCATCAGCATGTCGGTTGGTGTGGGGGAAACACCCTACGAGGCCCAGCTTAAAGCCTCTGAGGTGTTTAACGAGGTGGTGCAACGCGTCGCGGAGCCTCGCAGCCTGCTAATCGGTGAGACTCTTCCAGAGTTTGATAGGGGCTTAGTGAAGATTGTTCACTTCGATGTGAATGACTTCACGCGCCGTTGGACAAATACGCAGAGCGTGTACGAGTCGGCGCGCATAGTTAGGAGGCTTTACTATGAACTCACAGAGTTGATGCTTGAAAACCATAGCCTACTCTTCTATAATGGAGGAGATAACTACGTTTCGGTCTCAAACGGTTTGCCACCTATATTGGTGGAGAAGCTTATATCGAGTGTCGATATGAGTATGGGTATTCCATTGAAGGCGGGAATAGGTGTATCTAGGACTGGGCGAAAAGCCATGCAGCTTGCTACATCCAGCCTAGAGTATATACGCGAAGGTAAGACCCAGTCAAAGGTGCATGTTTTAGAGGAACTCTAGATGAAATCCCAGCCACACCCACTCTTTGCTGCACGCTCTAAGATGTTTGGAGGCAATTGTTATCTCCACTAAACCACACCACAGACACGATTTGCTTTGTAAGCCAAAAGAAGACAATCAAAGTAGGCATAACGATTATCATGTGGTCTGTCCTCTTTTGCACAGCAAGATGGGCTTGAACACCGTTTTTGGGCGAGGTGGGAGGCTCTGTTCACGGGTCTAGTGGAACAGCTTGCCCGGGTTGAGGGGGTTGAGCGAAGGGGCGAATCCCTACTACTACTCATTCAGCCCGCGACTCTTCTGAGAAATCTCAGGTTGGGTGAAAGTATATCTGTGAATGGAGCGTGTCTGTCGGTTGTGTCGATTGATGGAGGAAAATTGATGTTTGAGTTAACACAAGAAACAATCAGAAGAACCTGCCTATCGGATCTCAAAACCGGTGATTACGTAAACTTGGAGAGGAGTCTAAGATTGGGGGATAGGCTGGGGGGACACTTGGTCAATGGGCATGTGGACTGCGTAGGGGAGATAGTTAGCAAAGACTACCATGGTAAGTCCGCTGAGATGTGGGTTAAGATACCAACTCGGTTAACCACTATGATTGTGGAAAAAGGATCAATCGCGGTTGACGGTGTGAGTTTAACGATTGTTGAAGCCGAAAGGGACGCCTTCTCCGTTTGGCTTGTTCCCTACACGCTTCGCAAAACCACGCTTGGGTTCAAAAGTCCGGGGGATAAGGTGAACATAGAGGTGGATATAATCGCAAAATATCTCAGAAGGCTTTACCTTTCGACTCGGGGCGCACGCGGTCACCGGCCTTTTAAGGTTTCACTTTAAGATATAAATTAAAAGTGGATTATGTTCTAGGCACTGTGCCCTTAAAATATAAGGGTAAAGCGAACAACACTTTTAGGGTGTGGAGCGTCTTTGCTCCCAAGAATTATCGAGAGTCTGAGGAAACGTGATTTGATAGGCTATTTAGGGTATAACTGGTTGGAGGACTTGCTTCTAATTTTCCAGATGTGGCCACATACGTATGGATTGGGACACGTATCAAACGTCACATGTGGGAGGCTACTCTTTGTTTAATGGGTGTTTTTGTCGGAGCCAAATCCGTGGCTCAGCGACTAGCAGGTTTCTCATAGAGTTTTCTACCCTTCCTCACCACTAGCTCTACGTTTTCACGCTGAGCCCTGTTTACTATAAGCGAGTGGAGATTCCAAAATGGTCTTAACTCGCCAATGTTTAGGACCATGAAGTCTGCTTCCGCGTCTGCTTCTAATGGCTTTAAACCCAGTAGTGGGCGTAGGTTCACGGTAGCGGACTTTAGGATATCCTCTACCCTTTGAAATGGCTTCCTTGTGGTAGCCACCAAACACTTGTAGGCGAACTCCATCTCTCTAAACATGTCGGGAGAGTTAACCATCACATTATCGGTGCCGAGGCCTCCTCCACAACCCAATATTTGGGTTAGAGGTGGAAAGCCGTTTCCCAAAGCGGCGTTGGAACGTGGGCAACTCACCACTACACCCATACTGGAGGCATATGTGACCTCTAGGGGTGTGGCGTCAGTCATATGGATGAAGACGTTTGGCTTCAAGGTGTTATAACACCTCTGAAACTCATCTCTACCTAATACACCCTCCAATCTCACGCGTGTCTCATGAGACTCTAAACAGTGCACGGCTAACAACTTGTTCTGGCCGCGAACGACCTCTCTTATTTGTGTGAGCATTTTGTCGCTGTACTCATTCGCACCACTGACTCCCAAGCCCTCACCCTTCTCACACACTTTGTAGAGCTCTTCAAGTTCAGAATCGGTGAAACCCTGATTTTCGAGGATTCGATCCTTCGATGGAGGAGTCGCCAATCTACCTAGTAGTAAGAGGTCTACGCCGAGGCCCTGGGAAGCCTCCCTCCCAAGACTCAGCCCCTCTAATCCTCCCTCCCTGAAATCTATGAGATGCGTTACTCCGAGAGACACGCACTGCTCAAGCACGGAACGCATAGCTTTAACCAAATCATTCTTTGAGGCGCCGCTAATTATTTTCGCCTTTAAACCCTTATGGGGATCAACCGCCTCCTCTAGACTTAGACCTATGTAGGCCTCCTTTGCAATTGAATCCCCAATATGTGTGTGGGCGTTTATAAAGCTGGGTAGAACTATGCGCTCTACATCCTGTAACCGGCCGCTACTATCGCCCTTAATCTCAACTATCCTATCACCCCTCCAAACTACTTCACAGTCAAAGAGAGGCTGCAGGCTCTCGCCTACAAGCGCGCACACGCCGCCCAAGCTAGGCAACGTTCACGCCCTTGTTGACGATGTTTATAAACCTGTGCTCGGAGGCTTTCACCAACTTCTGATATGAGCCGAAGACCTCTTCGGGGTTCGAAACAGAGTCTAGAGGGTGGCTTGGACTAGCCGAATCATATAAGCGGATTATTTTATAGAGAGTCGACCTTTCAGCTGGTACCCTATTGAGATCAGTCGCCATCCGTATGAACTCTTTGGGTCTGACGAGCTGACCGTTTGTTGCACCAGCAGCCGTGGAGATGGATTCATTCATAAGGGTTCCCCCCATATCGTTCGCACCAGCGAGCAACCCAACTTGGCTGAACTTAGGCCCCTCTTTTACCCACGACACCTGTATGTTTGGGATGTAGCCGTTAAGCATAACCCTAGAAACAGCGTACATCCTTAGAACGTCGGCGCCTGTTGGAAGCCTGAACTCAACGTTTAAGAGCTTCTTAGTGTACATGGGGGCCTCCCAGTGGATCAGGCTTAATGGGACGAACTCTGTGAATCCATGTGTCTCCTTTTGTATCTCCCGAATAAGAGCGATGTGTTTTGCTCTCTCCAAATCTGTTTCAACATGGCCATACATGATGGTTGACGTGGTAGGTATCCCGAGGAGATGCGCCGTCCTAATGATTTCAACCCACTCATCAACCTTTATTCTTCCAGGTGAGATCAGGTCGCGGACTCTCTGGTCGAGTATCTCGGCGGATGTGCCTGGGAGGCTACCTATACCAGCCTCCTTTAACATCAGAAGAAACTCTTTGTAACTCACACCCATTCTTTTTGACCCATATTTAACCTCCTCTGG
The DNA here is from genome assembly GCA_902812505.1 of archaeon. Taxonomy (GTDB): domain Archaea; phylum Thermoproteota; class Thermoprotei_A; order Marsarchaeales; family Marsarchaeaceae; genus ECH-B-1. The sequence continues at coordinate 2,723 of CADDZQ010000050.1, read as the reverse complement.
TGAGAAGGCGTGAATATGTAGCTCGGGAACCTCCTTTTTTATTGATCGGATAAGGGTGGGGTAAAGCTCACCGCTGACACCTGGGGCGAGGCCGGCTTGGATACACACCTCGGTTGCGCCAAAGGCCCTAGCCTCTTTGGCTCTTCTAACAATCTCTTCGATGGGGAGGAAATAGCCTTCTTCTGTTCTATGGTCGCGGCTGAATGCACAGAATCCACATCTTTTCACGCATACGTTGGTAAAGTTTATGTTGCGGTTAACGACGAATGTGGCAAAGTCCCCCACACTCTTCCTTCTCAAATAATCCGCGGTGAGCATAAGAAGCGTGAGTGCTTCGCCTTTTACGCCAAACAGCTTGGCTCCCTCCTCCACGTTTACCTCTCTCCCATCTATAACCTTATCCATGATGGATGACACGTCGCCTTCAACGTTTTTAAGCTGGGATTCGAGGATTCCTAGAAGGCTTCCCATTCTGGTCTAACCAACCCATTTTCTCCCACATATACATTAATCTTTTCATCGAATACTTCGCTCACCCATCCCGCCTCCTTTATATACCGAGGATAAACGCAGAGCCTCTCGCGGAACGGATAACCCATCCGCTCAAGCTCTTGCTTCAAAGACCTCAGATGGGGCCAAGGGGCCTCGGGGTTAATGTAGTCAACCGTAAGGGGGCTTATGCCGCCGAAATCCCTAACTCCCCGCTCAAGGTATTCTATAAGTGGCGCCCTCGCCAGGTTGGGTGGAGCCTGAATCGTGGTTAATCCTCCGAGGATTAGGTGGGCCAGTGAGATCGTCGCGAGGAAGTCTTCTGTGCGGGGCTCGGGGTAGTTACTCATCCTAGTACCAATCTTCGGCCTGAAGTTCTGAATTATGACTTCTTGGATATGCCCAAATTCGAGTTGAATGGTTCTTAGGGCGAGTAGGGATTCCACCCTCTCCCTCACGGTTTCACCTATGCCCACTAGGATGCCAGTCGTGAATGGGATTTTAAGGCTGCCGGCGGCTTTGATCATCGCGATCCTCGCCTTCGGGTGCTTGTCCGGGCAGTCTTCATGCGCCATCCCTTTTTCCATGAGTCTCTCGGAGGTGTTTTCAAGCATCACACCCATACTGGCACACACATTCTTCATCTCCTTCATCTGACTCCATGAAAGGGTTCCGGGGTTAACGTGTGGTAGGAGAGAAGTCAAAGCGTTGACCTTATCACACGCGTGAATAAGGTATTCAACTGTGCTCCTAAAACCCATCCGCTTCAAAAACTCTGAGTACTCTGGGTATACGAGTTCAGGTTTATCACCTAGGCTGAAGAGCGCTTCCTTACATCCAAGTTTCTCTCCCATCCTAGCAACGCTAATCACTTCATCTAAAGTGTAGGTCTTGGCGTTTGGATCCCATGGCTTTTTTGCGAACACACAGTAACCGCAGCTATCCCTACACAGGTTGGTGAGGGGGATGAATAACTTCCTCGAATAGGTTACCGTCGATTTACCGAGGTTCGGCCTATGCCGCTTAAAGAACTCGTATAACTCGACATACTCATCCACACTCAGAACCCTACCCTCCCCCGCTTTGAAAAGAAGCTCACCGACGCAGGACACTGGTGGACCAACTCCGAACCGCAAATTAAGGCTACCGCCCAATCACACTATAGTGTAGGATGACTTCTTCTCCGATTTGCTTGACTTCGATGAGCCTAAGTTTAAAGCCATCCCTAATGTATGGAAAACCCTTACCCTCCACAGGCGTTATAGCGTCCTTACCACCCACAATATAGGGGGCCACAGTGAGCTGAACCTCATCGATTAAACCGTTTACAAGTAGATGCCAGTTCAGCTCGCCTCCACCCTCCACAAGAACCCTCCTAATGCCAAGCCCATATAACTTTTCAAAGAAGAATGGAAGATCAACGTGCTCGCCAACCCCGCAGCTCACCACCCTCACACCTCTGGATTCCAATTCACGCACCTTACCAGCATCAGCCCTCTGAGTGCACCCCACAATCAGTTTACCAGCATAAAGCGTGACCAGCCTGGAATTTAGTGGAATCTTCAATGAACCATCCACCACCACCTTAAGGGGATCCCTACCCTCCACATACCTGACATCCAACCTGGGATCATCCACTAGAACCGTGTTTGAACCAACAACCACCGCGTCAACAGACGCCCGAAGTTCATGCACCCTACGCTTATCCAATTCACTGGAAATCGACGACTCACCAGTATAGGAGGCTATTTTCCCATCCACAGTCATAGCAAAATTGAGAATAGTGTAAGGGCGCATGTATCCCACAACTTGGCGGGGCTTATCAAACTTTCCACGGGAGCCCACAATACCGGTCAGATAAGACCGCCTCCGAGGACTGAGGGGCTGTGTTCAAACCCTTCTGAGAACGAAGCCAGTTTTAGACGGTGGGCGTAGAATAAGCGTAGGATCACGTTGAGCGGGGGCGGGCGGGCATGTGAGCCCATCCCAGACCTGCTTGAATTCAAGTTGTTTGAGAGCGCCATAGCCACCCGTCATCATCGACTAGAGTGTAAGAGCCCAACTCACTCACCATCCATTCAACCCACCCACCCGCTGTGCTCCTCTCACCGAATACTCCATAGCCGTGGGTGTTGGCTGAGACCCAAGCACTCCCACAGCCACATATGAATGAGGCCTAGTTTAATTTCTCTCTGCCAAGAGTGTGTGTTGCTTGGTCTACGATGGCTTTATAT
>CADDZQ010000049.1 GCA_902812505.1 archaeon | reverse complement strand
CATCCGTCTTTGGTAGGTCGAGTCCGAGCATCTCCCTAGCGTAGCTCACAAGGTTAGATGACCCGCTAAGCTCGGAAACCACAATCCTCCTCGAGTTACCAACGACTGCGGGGTCTATGTGCTCGTACGCTTCGGGAGCCTTTAGCACAGCGTCCGCATGCACGCCCGCCTTATGGGCGAAGGCGAATTCACCCACATAGGGCTGATAGGGGTGAGGTTGCGCTCCAAGCATCTCGTACACACACCTCGAGACCTCCCTGAGACCGCTTAGGGAATCCTCTCCAAGCACATCTAAGCCGAGCTTGAGCTTCAAAGCGGGGATTACTTGGACTAGGTCAGCGTTACCGGTCCTCTCACCTATACCGTTAATCGTGCCTTGAACATGCCTAGCGCCTGCGACCACACCCATGATGGTGTTCGCGACCGCGCACCCGGAATCATTGTGCATGTGTAATCCCAACCTGACCCTCAGCGTTGAGGCCGCACTACGCGTCGCCTCATACACTTGGTTTGGTAGCATGCCGCCGTTCGTATCAGCCAGCACGACAGCCTCGGCACCGGCTTCCTCAGCGGTACGTAGCACACTCAGCGCGTACTCTGGATTATCATAGTAGCCTTGATAGAAGTGTTCCGCGTCGAAGACCACTCTTAAACCGTGCGACATCAGGTAGGCCACACTGTCATAAACCATCTCCGCGTTCTCCTCCGGTGTGACACCCAGCACCTTGTTGACGTGCACAAGCCAACACTTACCGAAGAGCACACCCACAGGGACATCCGCGTCAAGTATGGTCTGAAGACTCATGTCCTCCGATGGTCTAACACCCTTCCTCCTGGTGCTCCCGAAGGCTGCGAGGCGCGCCCTACGCAGAGAGAGCTTCCTAGCCTCCCTGAAAAACTCCTTATCCTTAGGGTTAGAACCCGGCCAGCCCCCCTCGACATAGTCAAAGCCCAACTTGTCGAGGAGCTCAGTGAGCCTTAGCTTATCCTTCAAAGAAAAGGACACGCCCACACCCTGCGAACCATCCCTTAAAGAGGTATCCAAGACCTCAACCCTATCTGATTTGGTTACCACCAGTCATAGCGTATACATTTGACAAACTTATATAAAAATCTTCCCTCATTTTCAGACGGAGTCCTGGCAACGAAACAGCACACTCAGCCACGCACCTTGTGTTTGTTACCCAGAGTGTACCAATCCTAAGTAACTCTTTTGTTGATTGGCTGATTAATACTTTTAATGCGACGCCTTATTAAAGCGTGTTTAGGTGAGGAGACTGATTGTACGCCCGTGTGGTTCATGAGGCAGGCGGGGCGCTACCTCCCAGGCTACAGGGAGCTACGTCGAGCCCATAGCATACTAGAGATAATACGTAACCCACAGCTCGCGGCCAAGGTCGCATCTGAACCGGTTTTACGCTTCGGTTTCGACGGAGCCATAGTGTTCTCAGATATAATTTTACCCCTCACCACTATGGGTGTAAACCTCGAACTAGAGGAGGGTGTTGGACCAGTTATCCACGAGCCACTTAGGACACCAGATAGTGTTGGTCACATCTTTCCTGGTCGGGTTGAAGACCTCACATTCATCTATAGACAAATCGAGCTACTAAGGGAGACATTGCCTAAAGTCCCAGTAATAGGCTTCGCAGGTGCACCCTTCACCCTAGCCTCCTATCTGATTGAAGGCCGATACTCACGTGAATTCGAGCAGACCAAGAGTTTCATGTATAGGAACACGGAAGCATGGGGAAGTCTCATGAATAACCTTACGGAGACGGTTATCGCCTACCTTAAAGCTCAAGTGAGACATGGTGTAGAGGTTTTACAGCTATTCGACAGCTGGGTGGGTGCGCTGAGCCCAAACGACTTCAGAGAATACGTGAAGCCATACGTCCAACAAATCCTCGCAGAGATAGTGGGTGTCCCAAGAATATACTTTGGGACATCCATAGCCGGCCTACTCCAAGAACTCTCCGACCTAGAATTCGACGTTCTAGGCATCGACTGGCGTGTGAACATAGGCGTGGCGTGGAGGGAAGTAGGTAAGAAGAGCGTGCAGGGTAACCTCGACCCATCAACACTCCTAGGCGGACAGGTAGTAGCACTAAAAGAAGCAAAGAGCATACTCAACGAGGTGTCAAACAGACCCGGCCACGTGTTCAACCTAGGCCACGGCGTGCTCCCACAAACAGACCCAGCGGTGGTGAAAGCCGTGGTTGACTTCGTCCACACTCACACCGAGCGGTGAGCACGGAGAGAGCGGCACAATGTATGTAACGCATAGCCATACACTCCGCCATCGCAATAGCACCCCCACGCTTGAGCTTCGGGGACACGTGCCAAGAGCTAACAATAAAGTTTATCGCCGAGGGAAATGTATCACCACCCACATTCTTTGTTTAGCTATAAGACCTTGGAGAGTGTTGTAGCGTGAGGAAGATTTACTGCGAGATAACCTCACGCGAACTTGAGCTACCAGAGCGGATCGAAAGAATTGTGAGCCTAAGCCCAGCCGTTACTGAAACACTCTTCATGCTCGGTTTAGGTGAGCGTGTTGTGGGTGTGAGCGCATTCGATGTCCACCCCGCTGAGGCGCGTAAAAAACCCGTGCTCGGGAGCTATAGCACCACGAACCTCGAAAAACTTAGGGCTCTCAACCCCCAACTCATCTTCCTGACAAGCGGTTACCAGAGGAAGCTCGCAGCCCAACTCTCACAGCTCTACCCCACCTACGTGGTCGAACTACCCGTAAGCGTGAACTCCATAGTGGATATGGTGGTAAAGGTGGGCCTCGTTGTGAACGAGCAGGACAGAGCGAGGGCGATCGCAAAGGGAATGCTAACAACACTCGCTCAACACATCAGGGACATTCAGACCACGCCGAGTGTATACGTGGAGGTGGACTTGGGTGGCCCCGTCACATTCGGAGCCTACAGCTATATCACTGATGCGCTAAGCATAGTTGGGGCAAGGAACATCTTCGCGGACCACGCCTGCGAGTGGGAGAAGCCCGATTTCGACGTGGTGTTACAGCGTGACCCAGAAATTATAATCTACGAACCGAAGATGTTCAGGTCTAAAACACTTGGGGAGGTCTTAGACATGCTTGGCGCCAGAGGCTGGTCGAAACTATCAGCCCTCTCTCATGGCAGAGTTTACATAACACCCGCCCCCTACGACTTCCTCGCACATCACGGTCCAAGCTTCATCTTAAAAGCGATACCCTGGCTTGACGGCACCATCCACTTCTCGAACACATGAGCATTGTCTAAGATGTGCTCTGCTTGGTCGAACCACTGAGTATCTGCTCCGCGAAGTGGCATGAGACGTGTGACCCATCCACCAGTCTGAGCTCCGGCTCATCCGTCGAGCACACTGGGAGAGCATACGCGCAGCGTGTGTGGAAACGGCAACCCGATGGGATGTTTTTGGCGCTTGGGATCTCGCCTTTGGGAAGCGTCTTGGGCAGTGAGCCGCCTAGCCTCGGCACAACCGAGAGGAGCGTCTGAGTGTAGGGGTGCTTTGGTCTCCTCAAAACCCCCAGAGTGTCCCCCTCTTCGACAACTCTCCCAAGATACATCACCATTATCCTTGACGACACCTGTGCGGCCACGGCTAAGTCGTGTGTTATAAGTAGAAAGCTTGTTTTGAGCATCTGGTTGAACCTCTTTATAACGCCAAGTATCTCGGATCTAAGAGAGACATCGAGCATGGACACGGGCTCATCTGCCACGACGAACTCGGGTTCCAGTATCATTGCACGCGCTATGGCAACCCGTTGCCTCTGACCACCACTCAACTCGTGAGGGTAGCGGTCAAGAAACTTCTCTGGGGGGCGTAGGCCAGATACCGCGAGGTACTCTGCAAGTCTATCCTTTTTAACCTCGATACCGTTGACTCTAAGGGGTTCGGATACTATCTCCGACACCCTGAGCTTCGGGTTGAGTGAACCATATGGGTCCTGGTATATCATCTGCATCCTCCTCCTATAAGCCCTCAGAGTGCGGCTCCCCACGTTATCGATTCTCTGACCGTCAAACCACACCTCGCCCGATGTGGGTTTCTCGAGGAGGAGTAGGAGGCGGCCGAGGGTGGTCTTACCCGAACCCGACTCACCCACGAGGGCTAGGATCTCACCCCGCTGGATTTCTATGTTCACACCGTCAACCGCACGTATGGGTGGAGGCCTCCTACCAGTGAGGAACTCTATGGGTGACCTCCTAGACTCGAAGTGCTTTGTTAGGTTAACCCCGCTAACGAGGTACTCGCTCAATGGGTTTACCTCCAACCAGAACACACGCAGCCCTGTGAGTTGAGCTCAATTCGTAAAGGTAGCCATTAAACTCTTTACATTCACTTCTGGCATACGCACAACGCGGCATAAACCTGCACCCACTCGGAGGATTAATGGGGTCAGGTGGCTCACCCGGGATGGATGTGCTGTCCTCACCCACTCGTTCAACGCTCGGTATTGATGCTAAGAGCGCCTGGGTGTAGGGGTGCTCAGGCGTGTTCACAACCTCAACTTTACTGCCAACCTCCACTATTTTTCCAGCGTACATTATAGCGAGCCTGTCACACACCTCTGATAGGAGGGATAAGTCGTGGCTTATCATTATCACGCTCAGCCCAAACCTGTCTCTGAGCTCGCTGATTAGCCTGAGTATCTGAGCCTGTGTGACCACATCGAGCGCGGTGGTTGGCTCATCAGCTATGAGAAGTTTTGGTCGCGTGGAGATGGCCATGGCTATCGCTACACGCTGCTTCAGCCCACCGCTGAGCTCATGAGGATAACTCTTGGCCTTATCTTCACTAACACCCACCTCAGCTAAGAGTTCCCTAGCCCTCTTCTTGGCTTCATCTTCACTCAAACCACCATGCAGGATGAGGGGCTCAGCCACCTGATCCTCAACCCTTACAACGGGATTAAGACTATTCATCGAACCCTGAAAAACCATAGCTATCTCCCTACCCCTCACCCTGTTAAATTCGGTTGCACTCAATGAGAGCAGGTCTCTACCCTCGAAGATTATTCTACCATCAAGTTTAGCGTTGCGTGGGAGAACACGCATCAAAGCGTAGCCGAGAGTGGTTTTACCCGAGCCAGACTCACCCGCTAAACCAAGCACTTCACCTGTGCCTACGCTGAGGTCAACCCCGTCAACCGCCCTGACGATACCAGCACGCGTCGCAAAGTACACCTTTAGATTTTCGATATCAAGCAGACTCAAAAACAACACCAGCCTTAAGCTTGGGGTTCAACACTTCATCCAGTGCGTATCCTGTGAGGGCGAAGCCGAGCACGGCAACAACAATCATTAGGCCGGGTGGGATAGCATACCAGTAGTCACCCGCGGTTATAGCACCCGAGGCATATGCGAAGTGAAGAATCTGCCCCCAGCTTATATCGTTTATATCACCCACACCCAAGAAAACCAAGGCTGCCTGCGTGAAGATGGAGTTGGCTATTGTGAGTGAGGTGTTAGCGTACACAAGAGGTAGCACATTGGGGAGAATATGCCTCCTAAGTATGTAGGCTGTGCCAGCTCCAGCACACTTGCTCGCCTCAACGAAGGGCATCTGTTTATAGACAAGCGTGGCGGAGCGGACAACCCTCGCTGTGGAGGGCCAGCTAAGCAACCCAATTATCAGAATCACGTTGAGCAATGTGTTACCGAGCACCGCGGCTACAACAATCGCGAGCACAACTGCTGGTATAACCAAGAAGAAGTCAGTTATCCTCATTAGAGCCTCATCGGTGAATCCACCAATATACCCCGCCACAACACCCACAGCGGTCCCCACAAGCACAGCCACAAAGGTTGCGAGAAAACCCACTAAGAGTGAGATCCTCGAGCCCCAAATTATCAACGATAAAATATCTTCACCCACCTCGTTTGTACCAAGCAGATGCTTGGCGGAGGGGGGCTGAAGTATGGCGGTGGGGTCAATCTGGGTGGCTTTATATGGGGATATCACTGGTGCAAGCACCGCCATAAACACCAACACCACGAGTATTGCGAGACCCAGCGAGCCCTTCCTATTACCGAGATACCTCTTCAGAGTTGAGTGATCACTCAAGAGTACTTCACCCTAGGATCAAGATATGCGTACACAAGGTCAGCGATAAAATTGGAGATAATCACTGAGAGAGCCACTATAAGGAAGGCCCCTTGGAGCACGGGGTAATCCCTCCTAGCGATCGAGTCGTATATCAGTGTACCCACACCCGGCCACGAGAACACGGTCTCAGTGAGCACAGCACCCGCCACAACCGTACCGATGCTTATCGCTATAATCGACACTGTGGGGAGGAGGGCGTTGGGTACAACATGCTTCCTGATAAGCCTCGACTCACTCATCCCCTTAGCGTAGGCCGCCACAACGTAGTCCTCCGTCAACTCGTTTATCACACTCGTACGCATAATTATGCTGAACTGCCCCAGTGTGACGAGTGTTAGGGTGATCATTGGCAGCAGGAGGTGTCTGAGCAGGTTTCCCAAGTATTGGGTGGGAGAGGTGAAGCTTACACCGATGGAGAGCATACCCGAGACGGGTATACCCCCTATTCTGACAGCCAACATGATGAGTAATATTCCCAGCCAAAAGGTGGGTATAGCGTATAGTACAAGGCTTGAAGATAGCACGGCCATGTCGGTAAGCGTGTTTCTCTTCCACCCCGAGATCACGCCTAGGCCGACGCCTATGAGGATTGCGAGTATAGTTGAAGGGAGGATTAAGATTATGGAGTTTAGGAGAGCTGGGAACAAAACCTGAGTTACAGGCGCTCTATAATAGAAGGAGAGACCCCAGTTACCCCTGAAAACATTCACAATGAAGAGGATAAACTGTTCGTAGAGGGGTCGATTCAAACCGAACTGAGCCGAGAGTTGAGCTATCTGCTGCTGGGTGAGCTGGGGATTCCTGAATAGGAGTAGAACAGGGTTGCCCGGTAGAAGCCTGAAGAGGATGAATGTTAGGACGAGAACAGCAAAAAAAGTGATGATGGAGGTCAAAGCCCTCTTAGCTATGTATCTTCCCATCCCCACTACGTTGTTGGCCTCCGTCTCAAAGAGAGTGCCACAGCTACCAACACCACTATGACAACTATGACAACTACACCAGCTATAAGCGGCGTGGATATCGCTCCTGACGATGTGGTTGACGGTGATGGTGCAGACGATGTGCTACTCGATGATGCTTGTGGGCTTGACGAAGATGAAGACTGCGTGCTCACGGACGATGTCGAAGAAGACTGCGGCACAGTTGTAGAGGAGCTCTGCGGCGAGCTTGCGGGTTGGAGGTCTATGAAGGTGTACCAGTTAACATCTGAGAATGGCCCCCCAGTCATGTTATCGAAGTAACCAGTGAAAGCCTGTGAGTTGTAGGCTTCAATCGACTTCACATAATAGAGGTTAATGTATGGTAAGTCTTGGTAAAGCATCTGCTGCAACTCGTAGGCATCCTTGTACACCGTCGTATAGTTTGTAGCAGTAATCATCTGTCCATAAAGCGCGTCATACGCAGAATTATTGTAACCACTATCCGATGTACCAGTCTCGGTTTGATTGGCGAGGAAGACGTCGAGCAGTGTGGGTAGGGCGGGTGACGTGAACCAGTCCCACAGGTCGAAGTCTTGGGTAAAGTTCGGCCAGATAATGCTGGCAAGTGTACCAGCATCAACGGCGTCAACCGTGGCCTTAACACCTATCTGACTCCACCACCCAGCTATTATATTCGCCGCTTCGACTTCTTCGGGAGCCTCGTTTATCACGTAGAGTGTATATGAAAGCGGGATGCCACTGGGGCTCACCCTCACCCCGTTCGGACCCATCTTGTAGCCAGCGTCATTGAGTATCTGGTTTGCAAGTGTGAGGTTGAATTGATAAGGTGTAAGGTTAGGGTCATAGAACTTGTTACCCACGGGTAGTAGACCCCCAGCGGGTGTTGCGTAGCCCTGCCAGATAACCTGGGCAAGCTCAGTGTAGTTTATCGCATGCGCAAGCGCTTGCCTCACATGAATATCTTTTAGCGTGGGGTTACCGTGACCATAGGGATACACGTTAACAGCGATGTACCAGAACTCCTCACCTGGTTCGACTACCACGCGAATATTGGGATACCCTTCAAGCGTCTTGACTTGGGATGGAAGTATTGTTGGTGCTACAGCATCAATCTGCCCAGCCTCCAAGGCTTCAACCATACTATTAGTGTCCTTGAAGAATTGCACTATGATGTGCTGAATGTGTGGGCGCATTGACACATAGAAGTAGTTGGGATTCGCTGTGAGCTCAATATACTGCCCCTGCACATAGTTGGTTACTTCAAACGGCCCACTACTAACCAATGGATAATCCTGGTAATCCGTTAACGCAGTGGAGTTTGAAGGATTCGGCACATATTTAACCCAAACATGCTCTGGAACGATTGGTACAGCCGCCGCAGTGTAAGCCATAAACAAAGCAGTGGGGTGGTAGTGGAAGATAACAGTATAGTTGTTAGGGGCCTGTATCGAAGTAATTATGGATACCTGCGGCTGAAGCCTAGATGCGCTGTTATTCGCCACCTCAAAACTGTATATCACATCCTGCGCTGTGACTGGCACACCGTCACTCCAAGTAGCGTTCCTCACAAGCCAAAACTCTGCAGCCGAGTTATTCGGGAACACCTCCCACTTGTAGGCGAGGTCGGGGACAACAGGTGAAAAAGTGCTATTATACCTCACCAGATAGTCATACACATCTAAAGTCGACATGGTTGAGACCACAGTGTAGGTTGTAAACGGGTTAAAGGTATCGAACGGCGTCCCACCATAGCCTATTATAAAGGTGCTTGAAGATGTCTGCGACCTAACGGTAGGGCTATAGGCAGCCAGAGCTACTAGAAAAGCCACCGTGAACACAGCTATGTAAATATAAGGCGTATTTTTTTCGCCCATATTGAATGGAGTGATAAATAGTAGAACTATTTAAATTTGTTGGCTTATACAGGCGTCCCCGAATGAAACACTCAGGCTTTTCAATTTATTCCCGGTGAGAGAACGAGGCCAATAATATAGATAGAATGTGAGACCATTTTGGCT
>CADDZQ010000048.1 GCA_902812505.1 archaeon | reverse complement strand
TCGATGTCCGTGTCCACCTTTACTTTGACTGCTGTTGTTGCTGTTGGGTTTGACCTGACTCCCCACCAGTACTCTTCTTCTCCTCAGCCTTTTTACCCTTCTTGGGCAAGGGTTTCACCTCCCTCAGCCACTCCCCCAAGCTGAGAGCATTTAAGCTTTATTCTCACCCGATTTAAACCGCAGTGTATGGGGCATTTAGGCTGGGGTGTTCGCACCATTCGTAGATGGAAGGTATATGCCTGATATACTCGAATACTGATAGACTTTTTTATATATACAAATATTTGTAGATACGATAGTTCTTGGAAAGATAGGATACAAGAAAGTAAATTATTCCTTTATGCCCTCCCTCTAGGTTTAATAATGATAGGTATTCTAGCTATATTAACGCCAAGCATCTATACAACTTCACATAGTCGACTTGGAACAAAGCTGTCTTACAGTCAAAGCAACCAGACACAATACAAGCTGCCATCTCAGAGCTTTGTTAAGGTGGTGACAAGCATCAAACCCATATCCGGCAACGGGGCGAACAGATTTCAGGTGATGCATCAAGAAGTGGCTCACCCAGCAGGCGCCCTACCCAGTGTACCCTAGGCATGCCCACGAGTGCAAGCGGTACCCCATCGATACCGCCAGCCGACTGGGATGAACAGATCGGGCTAACCTTTACGCCCGAACTATACAAGCATGGCCTAGAACGTAACAGCCGTACCCCAAACCTACAACTACGGCTACGACCCAGTCTACCTCCTCAACGGCCTAACCAATCAGGGACGGTGGTACCAAGTCGGCTTATTCTGCGACTGGCCATATCTCAAAAGAGGCTATAACCCGGGCTTCAACATGAATTATGGCGTATCTCCATCTGACGGCTCATCGGTTTTCCCATCATCGGGGCGCGGAGTGTTCATCCACCTCAACGGTCCGGTTAACTCGTACGACACCGTCAAACATGCGCTCTACTTCTCTGGGTCAAGTGTAATTATGTCCGCGTGGGACTGGAACACGTGGGCACCCGCCTCAGTGCCATACGCAACCCACGGTACAATATTCGTAGGCTCAAACCAAGGGGGATACACCTCCTCAAATAACAACGGGTTCTTTACGGATCTAATGACCGAGGAGTACCACGTAAACCAACATTACGGGGGCGAGCTAACAGCACTCTACTTTGACTTGGATATACTCTTGATTCTTGGTGGATGTAGACCGATGAATATAGTTCATATACTAATACAAATCCATCATTATTATTCGAGGAAAATCAGGTTGACTTGACCACTCAGCCATCAGCCTTCAGCTACTTTACAACCAGCGGCACAAGCCAGTATGTAGCGGTGGACTGGTTCGGCGCCGCACTCTACATAACTAGGACCTCTGGAATAACTGTAGCAAACCTAAGATACAACTCGACTAGCGGCAACCTATACACGCACCCCCCACCCTAACTGTGGTCGCCCCCAACTATACTCAGGGCTTTACACTGAACATCACACCCACGGGTATGATGTTCCCACGATGCGCAACATGAAGCGCGACACCCCGCTTTAAGTCTCCGCATCTCCTGTGGAGAGGTGGGCCACACAGCAGGCGTCGGGGATTTTGGACAGCCCATACCAAAACCTAAAACTAGACTACTACCATCAGTACCAAGTGACCTTCGGCTACACTGTTATAGGCGGCTGTTTAGGTTACTCCCCACCCCACGTATCATATACAGGCTTCGGCTCTAACAGCATAGCTCAGGCGAACACTACGGTGTAAGCGGATGCGGATACAGCCTACTGCTACCCACACCTCCTCGACGGCTTGGGTGCCACCGAGAGGTGGGCTACTGGATGCGCGTGGAATGGATCCGTCACCGAGTCCGCTCAGATAGAGGTGGGCTACCGCCACCAGTTCTACATCCAGTTCACCTTGAACGACACGAGCGGAGGAGAGATGAACGACGTGAGTGAATGGTACGACGCGTACACCCTGGTTAACCTTAGCGCCACCCCTAGTCCTTAGTGGATTCTGCGCGTTTGGGTTGGGTCAGGTGATGGCTCCTGCACGGTTGAACCAAGCGGGGTTATAAATGTGGATGGTCCCATTAATGAAACCGCGATGTTCTGTGTGGGCCTCACACTCAAAGCAGCGGGGCAAGGCTCAATCACCTACCAGTCGTGACCGCAGAGTGGCGTGGTTGGCGCGGGTCAGAGCACCATGGTACACTTGCCGCCGGGCTCGCAGGCAAGTCTGAGCGGGTCTCCTACATCCATACTCTACGCCTTCTCGGGATGGGGTGGATCGGTTGCGGGCTCCGCCAGATCAACTACACTTGTAGTGAGCGCCCCCGCCTTGGTAAAGGCGCGTTTCGACTGCAACTACCCCCTTCCTAACACTCGTCGGGGTTATAGCGGTCGCGGTCGTAGTGGGCGGCGTGTTCGCATCAAGTACACGACATAGTCAGAGCGGAGTTAGAGGAAGCCACTCATCAAGATGAGCGTGGGAGAGGGGGAGTCGCCCACCACGAGTACTCTCCCGAGCGGGTCATCAGAGACTTGAATACCAGTAGTAGCAACCACATCCTCTCCTCTGCCCCAAGTCGTGAAAACAGGTGAACAGTCAAGGTATCACATTAGTTGTGGAAACCCATTCCCACGAGAGCCCTGTCACCCACACACTGAGGGTCGATCCAAACCAAACAGAGGGTTGCATCAAGTTGCCTTCCTTATTACAATAGGGAACAAATTTGAACAACTACCAAACGATTATTCCAACCTTCCACTTAGAAATCCACTGTGACTTGGATAACAAACTTCCATGCATTAACACCATGCACACCAACCTCCTAATCCCCACACGGTGCGGACTTACTCACCAGTTTACACTCAGTGGACGAATCATATCTCAGAACGCGATCTTGGAGACGTAACAACCTAATACTAAACCGATCACTATTTAGTTCTTCCATGATTTAATTTCTATCTTAAACCACAATTAGCATCCGCCTACACTGCGATGCAATTTATGAGCGCCTCCAACTTGCTCACCCTATACAGACGGAGAGTCTCGAATCACCCTGAGTTTAAACCTTAACTAAATATTAGTTTATAATACATCTGTTCTTGTTGTTTTCCACTTTCCTTGATTAGATACGCCGGATTACGTTTAACACTGAACAAATAATTTGATATTAAAATGAAATAAATCCGGAAACACAAAGCTTAAGTATAAAGAGTTTATTATTTTGAAAAAATGGAAGCTTCATTAAAGCATGGTGTTGTGGGTTTTTGGAGGATAGTTTTTCAGGGTATATCGGCTACCGCACCAGCCGCGATTGTTTCCTCAATCACGGCGGCTTCGGGTTACGCGGACGGGTCACTGCCACTATCGTACCTAATAGCCTACATAGCTGTTCTCTTCACACTCGTCGCCATCTACGAGTTCAGTAAGAAGGTATCTCACGCGGGTGGCTACTACGGTTATGTATCCAGGGCAGCGGGTCCATTCACGGGTATCTTCACAGGGCTACTGCTTTTGGGCTACCAAATAGCCGACCTAGCCTTTCTACCCCTCTACTTTGTAATACTCGTAGAGTATTCGCTGAGCTTCTTTACGGGTATGAGCCTCCCAACCTACGCCTGGATACTCATAGCCATAGTGAGCATCGTGGCGTGGAGCATCCCCCCATTCTTAGGAATTAAACCCTCCCTCAACTATAGTATAATATTCGGTGCAGGCGAGGTGGCAGCACTCTCCATCCTGTCTATTGCTATAATAATCCACACGGGTTCATCCAACACTCTAAGTGTATTCACACCAGCCTACTCACCCACGGGGATCAACGGTGTCCTCCTCGGGGGAATATTCGCCATGACGTCCTTTCTGGGGTATGGCTCCGTTGTATCCTTGGGTGAGGAGGCGCAGAAGCCTAAGGAGACCATCAAGAAGGCTCTTCTTACGAACGTTTTAATCTCGGGAACATTCTTCATACTCTTCTCCTACGCGTATACTGTGGGCTGGGGCCCATCGTCGAACATGTCCAGTTTTACGAACCTCCTTATACCGGGAACCGTTGAGACGAAGCGGTTACTAGGGCTTATCCCAGCACTCGTTATAACCTTCTTCGGCCTTGAAAGCTTCTTTAACTCCTCACTATCATTCACAAACTCGGCTGTTCGATATATGTACGGCTTCGCAAGAGACGACCACGTCATACCCAAAAAGATAGCGGCAGTGCACCCAGAGTCAGGTGTCCCGAGACTCGCACTACTCACGGTGGTCATACTCTACACACTACTCTCGATAATAGTGGGTTTGGCCGCGGGTCTATTCGAAGGCTTTGTGCTACTAGCCACGGCCGCCACGATATTTTCACTCGTAGTCCACATAATCACAAACTCCACCGTTTGGAGGGTCTACAAGCCTCAAGAACGCAAAATACTCATTCACTTCGTCCTACCAGCGGTTGCATCAGCCCTATTCCTCTTTATAATTTACTCATCCGTTTACCCCTTCTCCATACCGCTATCCTACGCGCCCCTATCAGTCCTGGCATGGGCAATCATATCGGTAGCCCTAGTCATCTACGCTAGGGCGAGGAAGAAGGAGCAATACACCAAAGCCGGACTATACTCATCAGTCGAGTAGTGTGGAATATATGGGGACAGAAGACGAATTATGCCTTAAACCGGTAACCCAAATCGTGTCAGAGCTAAGAGAAGGCAAAATAAGAACAGAAGAGCTAACCAACTATTTAGTGGGGAAGGTTGACAGAGTCGATCGAAGAGTGCACGCCTACACAGTTCTGAATACCCTGCTACTAGCCACATTGAGAGAGGGAAAACCACCATTGCACGGGGCATCCAGCCCACTGTACGGTCTACCCGTGGCTGTAAAAGACCTCATCGACACGAAGGGGATTGAGACATGCTACGGCTCGGAGATATTCGCTGGCCACATCCCCACAAGGGATGCATCCGTGGTAACACGGATAAAGAAGAGTGGAGGCTTCATCTTTGGTAAAACGGTTACACATGAGTTCGCCCTAGGCCTAGTCTCCCACCCCACGAAGAACCCATGGGACACTCAGAGGATCCCTGGCGGCTCAAGCGGTGGTTCAGCGGCAGCGGTTGCAGCAGGGGAGGCACTCTTCGCATTGGGGTCGGACACGGGGGGCTCAATCAGGATCCCCGCTTCAATGTGCGGCGTAACAGGCTTAAAGCCCACGTACGGAAGAATACCGTGCAACGGAGTCTTCCCAGAGGCTTGGAGCCTAGACCACCTCGGACCAATAACACGCTACGCCAAGGACCTACCATTAGAACTCGCCTCCATGGGCTACGACATAACCCGCAGAGTACAGGAAGCAAAACACAAGAAAAAACTTCGGGCAGCCGTGATTCAGAGCTTCCTAGACCAATCCGACGGACCCGTGAGGTCGACCGTTAACGCCGCCATCAGCAAACTAATATCGGAAGGAATAGTGGAGATTGAAGACATCCCTGAGCCCCCCTTCGACGAGATGCTAAACACACACGCAGTGATCGATACATCTGAGATAGCAGTCGTACACACCCACATCTATAAGATATACCCTGAACACAAAAAGCAATACCTCGAAGACTCCGTCACACAGATCGAACAGGGCCTACACAACCCCGCAACAGCATACATTGAAGCCTTAAAGGCTAGACGTAAACACAGAAAGACCCTAAGCAACATCTTTAAGAGAGTGGATGTCCTCTTATCCCCCACCCTACCTAGGACCGCGCCGCTAACCACAGAGCTAAAAGCCGAGTACACCTCCACGGCTTCCATATTCGTCGCATTCCTCGCACCATTCAACCTGACTGGTAACCCCGCCATAACGGTTCCCTGCGGGTTCGCAATCGGCCTACCAGTAGGGTTACAGATCGTCTCAGACTACGCACGGGACGAGATAGCCATAATCCTCGCAGACAGATTCCAAAACATAACAGAGTGGCACACCAGACTACCACCACTTCCAAGATAGCCAACAAAACACATCCCATCAGCCAAGCAGCTATAGGCCCTAGAAGAGGGTCTGGGTCAGGAGTACCAATTCACAGGACCACTATGTGGGTCTACAACTTAATTAGCTTTCAATACATCTATGAAAAACCCGAAGATTTACAGTATGTTGGAAGACTATGGTCCAATACGCCTAACATTGTTCTTAGAGCGGGTAAAAAGATGAGGTTTACACTAAAGGGAAAAATAAGGGGGAGAAAGTGGGTTAAAAAGCCTGGTGGCGGGGTGTACACTATTGTTCTGGGGAGGAAAATCATACTGGAGATAGTACTAAACTTAGATGGGGTTACTCCGCGATGACCGTAAACCACAGCTAGTTCAACGTTTAAGGGGAAGCCTCTATCCAGGCGCCTTTGATTCCCTATTTCTATCGGCTAACGCCATATTCTGAAATATTATATTTTATAATATGAACTTACCCGCCAAAGACACAAAAATCGTATGGCTAAAACCGTGGAAAGGTCAAGTCGCATGAGTTTATACCTATACAGAGTTTGACTGGCGCTACTGGTCCACCGATGAGTTTTGGTGATTCGTGGAGGTGATGGGAACGTTTTTCACCTCCCAAGAAAGCCAACGTCGAACTCAGTCAAAGAATACAACTAGGCACCGGGCACGGTGAGAAACGCGGCACCCCGTAATAGTAAGGGGGTATTTAACCAGAAATTCCTTGCACAACAGCAAAAGAGCCACCGCCGAGCCGACCAAGTGTGTGCGCAAGATCCCTAGAATATCCTGACCAGGATGAGTATATCTGGGTGGGAGGAGCGCTTAATTGGGTGGAGCGTACTGGGGCATCGCCGTGCCCCCTATTGGTGGCCTATTTGGTAGCGGTGGGCTCTCTGCTGGATTCGTCGAGGCGCATCCTCTTGAGCTCGCGTAGGAGGTATAGTGTTAGGGAGAGGAGGACCTCCTCCTCGGGTGAGCCGAGCTCCTCCACGAAGGCGTTCTCGAGGTCGTGGGCGTGGTTCAATAGCTCCTCTAGGTCGCGCCTCACGTCTGGGTCACCCACCCTCCGCGCCGCCCGCCTCAACCTCTCCACGTAGTCGTCGAGCACACACCTATACGAGGGAACAGTCCTACCCAACAGCCAACACCCATCAATGAGAGATTCACCTAGAAATATATGTGTAAACGAAACCCACACTGAAGGAAACAGTAGGACGTGTAGGTAGGAATAGGCGAACCCAAGTGTTCACAGGATGGATACTCGATGCGAAACCCAGAAACCGAGGAGGCATAACACTCCTCGTCACAGACGGCCGCACACGTATAGAAACAGATCTACCAGCCGCACGCTTCAACCTCTACCTTAAACCCAAGCTACCAGCGCTCATACCCCACCTACTCAACCACCCCGACCTCGACCAAAACACAGTTATGGGTGGGGATGGAGAAGGAGGTGGAGGTGGGGGAGTGGTGGGTGCCGCCCTGGTACACGGAGAAGACAAGCGTGGTGCGCCTCCCATTCACCTCACTGGTGAGCCTCAGCAGCCTAGAGCGCAGGCTCACCGCTGAGGGCGCTGCGGAGGTGTACAACACCTACCCAGACAGAATCACACAGCTATTCTGGAGCCTGAATTATCCCCCCACGGCCAAAGTGGAGTGCGCCGGCGACGGCCAAGTCACACCAGCCGAGGACGCCTCCGCTGAGGACTATGAGCGGCCGGGGTACTCGTGGGCTGAGCTGCGATTCTATGACTGGTACGGTGAGGCGTTCTTCTATAGGTGGAGGAGGCCCACACACTTCGATTTAGAGGTGCACACCAGGGATGAAAGCTATACTGTGAGGCACGAGGAGATTGGAGCGCTCGGAGCCTACACGCGTGGGGTAAGCGGGGTGGATGTACTCGGCTACCCCAAAACCTACACCCAAATACTCGTGGAGGCGGGGCTCAACCCCTACAGGGTACCACTCACACTGGATAGGCGTACACCCACCTCTGAGGGTGTAGGTGAGGCGCTGATCCGCCTAGTCGAGTGGTCCAGGATAAGCTACACACCCCTCAGACTCCTAGCACACGCCTCCATTGGGAGGCCACTCACAGCCAACGAGGCGCACGTGGCCTACGAGAGGAAGTGGCTCATAACACACACAAACACGGGGCTCGAAGACTGGAAGACGATGCCCCAGCTAGTGGAGCACGACAGGGGAGGACTACTCTACCGCCCCAAGCCAGGCGCACACTTCAACGTGGTCCAACTCGACTTCACCTCAATGTACCCCACACTCATCCACAAATGGAACATATCACCCGAAACAGTCAACAACCCATACGCACAACACACGCGGAGCGTGCCGGGAACAAAACACACGGTTGAGGTTGGTCGGCTGGGGGTGGTGCCCGAAGCGCTAAGCCGACTACTCACACGGCGCGAGAGGCTCAGGCGGCTAGCTGTGGAGCTCGGGGACCGCACACTCGAGCTCAGACAGCAGGCCGTGAAGTGGCTACTCGTCGCGAGCTTCGGCTACCTAGGCTTCAGGAACGCGAAGTTCGGTAAAATCGAGGCGTACGAATGTGTGACGGCGCTCGCACGCGAAACCGTGAGGAGGGCTGTGGACGCCGTGGAGGGCGCGGGCTACAGGGTGCTCCACGTCATGGTGGACAGCTTATTCATACAGCGATGCGACAAGGCGCCCATCGGGGAGGATGAGCTAAACACACTCATACACACACTGGAGCAGGTGACAGGGCTAAAACTCAAGGTCGAGGCAAAATACGACTGGGTGGTGTTTTCAAGGAACAGGCACAGCGCACTCGCCTCCCCACAGCGCTACTACGGGCGCCTAGCAGGCGGCGCACTCAAACTCAAAGGCCTAGAGTGTGTGAAGAGAAGCTGCCCCCAAATCATAAGAGGCGCACAGCTAGAAGCCCTCAGCATATTGGGGGAGGCGCGCACACCGGAGGAATTCGCCGCGGCGCTAAGACACGCCCAAGAAGCCTTCAAAAAGCACAGGGGTCAGATAGAGGCAGCACACCGCCCAGACGCGGAGACACCGCCACACCTATTCACCTTCTGCGTCCAAGGCGCCAAGAGGGCTATGGGGGGAGGCGTGGAGGGCTATATATGGCTCCTCAAAGGCGTGGAAGGCTACTACCCAGCCGACTGGGGCTACATGGGGATAGACCGGGAACACTACCTAAAACTACTCGAAGCAGCCTGGGAACAACTCGACCCACAACAACCACCGCAGCAGTTCAGAGGGGAGGGTGGATAGAGCCGTGGAACCCATGTCAGGGTGGTGGGTCACTGCACCCCAACAACCACACCACCATACGGCAAAGCTGAGGCTCGGCTCAGCACCACTCGGGGAGGCGCTTCAAGGGTTCAGCTTCATAGAGTTCTACGGTGAGTGGCCCACGGTGCTTGGCTACCTCCACTACACGCTGAGCGCAAACACAAACACACGCCTCATATACGTGCAACTCTTCGGAGGCATCAACCCCTACATCCTCACACATACGAACACAAACCTCA
>CADDZQ010000047.1 GCA_902812505.1 archaeon | reverse complement strand
CGCTTAGAACCATCGAAAACATTAAGAAAAATTTGGAGTAGCCCCTACGAAATCAAAACCCAGATTAAAGCAAAAGCGTTTTAAAAGCGCTTAGGGTCACGAGCAAAACAACCAAGCGGCTCACCCCCACCCCTACAGCGATTTTTCTAGATAAGGCCTGCCGCGCCACCCCACAGGCTCCAGAGTCAATCTCGGCCCAGCGCTATTTGGGTGGTTACGGAGGCCTTAACGCTCCGACCCCAAAGTTTAATAGGTACGCGGCCCCGTCTCTAAGCCGGCTACATCAGAGTCAAAAACCAATGCCAGCCACACGACTAAATGGATTAACACAATAGTAAAAATGATGAGCCGCACATGAGCTCCAATCCTGAGAGTTTGTTTTGTGAGCGCGCCGAATCAGAGGATGGCGTTTTAGCCTCTGAAGATGCAGGCCCACACAGTTGAAAAGCAAAGTTAATCCTACACTTAATTGTCGGCCTATGTGGAGGGTCTATGAGGGTTTTTGTCGCGGGCGCAAGCGGCGTGATCGGCATGAGGCCGATACCCTTACTGGTGAAGGAAGGACACGGGGTGGTTGGGATGACGAGGTCAAACCACAAAGCGGACAAACTCGCCACCTTGGGGCAACCCCAGTTTTATGCGACGTTTACGATTTACCCACACTAAAACAAATAATCCAAAAAGCAAAACCCCAAATAAAAATCAACGAGCTAACCAGCCTACCAGACAACCCAGCGCAAACAGAGCAGTACACACCACACAACAACACAGTCAGACGCATCGGAACATCCAACCTACTAGAAGCAGCCAAGGAAACACCGCCCAAACACTTCCTCACACAGAGCGTCGCATGGGAGCCAAGAGGCGACGCGGGTGAAGCCGGTCTCACAAATGGAAAAATCACGCTAGAAGCAGAAGGCCTAATAATAAGGTAGGGGCGCTTCTATGGACCAAGCACATATTACACAGAAACCCCCAGAGCCTCCCCCCGTCCACATAGACACCGCGGCGAGAAAAACCGTGCAGCTCATGGCTCACCCCCCCGGCAACGCTACGGTAACCGACTGATACCTGTTTTAACCCAAGCCCCCATAAGCTCCCACCTACACCCCGCGAATACAACCGGCTGACCCCAAACCTCCAACCACCATTAGAGGTGTGAGATTGGCCAAAGCCAAGAGCTGGCTCCACCGCCCAAACACACTAACCCTAGGGCCCACAACCCCTACAAAGATCAGCTAATAAGGCAAAAATGAGTGGAGCAAGTGTTAGACCACCCCCAACAGGCCTCCACACAGCAAAAGCCCTATTGACCAGCCCCCCGTGAGCAGTGCACCATACTTAAAGATTAGCCGCAATGAGCCGTTGTGTGAACCACACAGCCCTTACGGGCGGAGACCCAGGTGCTGGGAGACGACTACATGCTATTAGGTGGCTGAAAACGTTTCTATGAGAGAGGGAGAAGGCCACCCAACCATCCACCCAACCAACCACGACCTCCCCCACGAAGCGGATGTGGTCTTGCTCTCCATTAATCCCCATAAGGGTAAAGTAGACCCACACAAGCTACTCCACATACCCCAAAACTCACAGACACTGCTAGCTACATTCAAGTAGCCCAAACGGATACCTACAGCCCCCCTCAATGCACACCTTTAATTCCCTATCTTAGGATAGGATATGGGGGCGTGGCCACGAGTCACCGGCCTCTTCTCCCCATATTTAGATTCCTGCCCCCACCTATTTGTCTTTGGATGCCTAGATAGTGCCACAAAAGTTTAAGACCTAAAAACAACCACTCCTCCGATTCCGATTAGGACACCCAATCCAGATGGGTTACACCCATAAGTCGGTCGAAAACATTTCAAAGCCCACCACCACAGTAGCGGGCAACGAGAGCGTCTCCACCCAGAACAAGGAAGCCATCCCCGCAAACCCGCATCCCAAGAATCCTCCAGTCGCTTTTTTCATCCACCAAATAAGCGGGTTGCCCACGAAGAAGCTGCTTATACACCCCCGTGTCTCCCCCACTAACAACCGTGAATTTTCCCAATGAGCGCGGCTCGTTATAGTCATCTTTTTTAAGAGAAATGCAGGCTTCTCTGCTTTTATCCAAAATCCTCTTTATGACCACGATCTGTGAACAGTTTTTAAAGCGCAGGGGAAGCCCATCCCCACGCTTCTTCGCAACCTCCCTAACCTCACACAAATCACGGACTTCGAACTCCACTTTGGAGAGGTCTTCAAGCGCCACGAAGTCATACCCATGATGGTCACTTAAATCAAAGTACGCGGGGAGAGAAGTAAGCGTGGAGCGAACAGACATGTTCTCCGCGAGAGCCCTGATTAGCCCCCCAAGATTAACATCGTTAATAACATCCTTTAGCCGCTCCCTACGCTCCTTAAGCGGGCCCGGTAAAATCCAGTCATCACTCTCCAGACTCTCCAAAAGACTTTCTCTGCAAAGCTCCATATTGAGTCTCCCATCAACACTAAGCTGCCAGGCTGTGAGTATGGACGCCAAAACGATATCTGCGCCTTTTGTCTCCAAAAACTCCGAATAAACTGGGAGGCGGGGCAGCGCTTTACTCGCCGCACAGAGAAGCTCCTCCCTTGAGATTTCTGGCCCTGAGCCAATCTGCTTCCTAAACTCCTCGCAGTGGATGCCGGGAATAATCGCCGTGACCCTGCAAGGCGCATGCCTCCCCCCTCGGCCAAGCCTCTGAATAAAGGACTCCACGTTACTCGCTTCGAAAATAAGGCAACCAGCATCAAAATCCATTCCAACCTCGATTGCGCTCGTTCCAACTACGATGGGTTTTAGTTTTTCTGGGTTCGACCTCTCCCCCTGAGGCACGAGACCGTGTATCTCAGAAACCCCATCAGGGTATATCTTTTCGAGTTCACGCGCAAGCCAATACGCAGTGATAACGCTATTCACGATAACAACCACGTCCGCCCGCCCCTTTTTCCAACACAGTCCATCATAGCTGTCTTTAACAAGTTCACACAGATCAGGTATATCCTCTCTACCAAGCGTGAACCCCCTCGCACCCCGAAAGTCAAACTCAAGCTCATACTGCACCACGTCACCATCAGATGCTTGAGACGCTTCAATGGTTTCAAAACCCCCAAAAAAGCTTGGCAAACTTGTGGGTGTTGCGCTACTAAAGATGATATGCTCGAAGTTCGGCTTAATATAGGAAAGCATGAAGAACAAGGTTGATAAAGAGTAACCGTAGTAAAGATGAAACTCATCCAAAACCAGTAGCCTCCGATGACCCTGCTGAGCATCCACACCCAAAATACTGTCGAATAAATCCTTATTCTTAGCAAACTTCTGCAAAAACAGAAAGTACAGGACCTCAGGGTTCGTGAGAAAAATTTTTTGAGGCGAACAGTCGCCTCTTAAAACATTAAGCCACGCTGTACCCTCCGCCATTTGCATCTCGCCCGCAAGCGCATTAAGCGCCTCACCATTCACCACATAAAGCGAAAAATCCGCGGATTCCCCATCCGAAACCTCGTCAGGCCCCGAAACCTCGTCAGGCCGTGGCGTCCTTTGAACGCACTTTTTACCCAAATCCCCAAGAAGCCGTTTAATCGAGTTGGCCTGATCGTTTATCAACGCGTTCGTTGGATAAACAATTATCGTACAATAATATTTCTCCCGTACGGCCTTCGCCAAATACGCAAGCGTTTTACCGCTGCCCGTCGGCGTGCTTAAAACTATCACGGGGGAATTTGAATGAATAACACCAGCTTGAAACCTCCTTAAAGTGAGGCTACCAAGTTTTTCCGAGCTTTTTTCAATCGCGAAACGCCTAACCCTAATCATTACAACTCCACATTCTCATAGACTTTCGAACTGGGCTTTAAAACGCGGTAGGTTTTTTCCCCATCCTTTAGAACGTAGTGTTCTCCCTCCAGCCTCGCATTTAAAATCAGAGGAGGAAACTGTAACTTATAGTCACCATAGACAAGCTTAAAGTTTCCTGGAGCATCCATTGGGTTCACCGGGTGACTTGCCTCAAACACGCCACTAGAAACTTTCTCCAGAGTCAGCGGATAGGCGAAAACCCTACAGGACGCATGCTTTTTTCCCAGCCTTATCACACAGGGGGGAGAGCCACCGATCACAAAAAACTCAAAAGCGTTCAGCGGCGCAAACTTTTCCTTCGCGCCTACCTGTGGCAAGTTGGCCTTCGCGCCTACCCGTGACAAGTTGGCCTTCCCACCTTGTTCTGTGGTTTGTGTAAGCGTGTTCACACTGTTAAAGGTGTGAGACACTCTCTCCCAGCGGTTCCACTTATTACCTGAAGAGGGCGAGATCACACTTGTGGGCAAGGGTTTAGCGGGCGTCGCGTAAAGCGTGAAGTGCTTAAGATCATCAGTGTAGAAAGGTTTTGTGCCACTCGCATTACGGTGAACACCGTTTATTTGAGTGTTAATCGCATACATCAACGCGTAATTTCCGATATAATCATTCATTGACGTGTCACGCGTTCCGAAAGCCGTGAAAAAAAGATAGTCGTGGGCAACCAGCTCGCAACGGTAAAAAGACGCCACGGCTAGTCGCCTAGCTCGTTAGCTTCCTTCGCAAAGTTGATGGAATCAATGAAAATCTTTTTTGTGAAATCCACGTCAATTTTGAGCCCCGACACTTGATCCACGAAGTTTTCCAAATCGTTTCCCGTAACAATTTGTAAAGCATCCGGAAAGGCGGTGTAACCCTTGTATTTATCCAAAATTTGCTTTGTGGACTCCAAGTAGTCCGTGCTTTTTCGTTGACTAAGCTCCAATGTGTACTCAAGTGAAGTTATTATTTCCTCATTACCAACGACTAAACCCATGATGTAGTTCACAGTGTCACCTTTGGTCCTGCTTTCGGCACCATAGCTCTTACACTTAAGCAGGTTCTTAACCACAAGCACAAGCTCTTCCCACGTCGGGGAAACCAGCGTCACCACAGACGGGAAAGTAGCAAGCGGAACAACGTTCTCTGTGACGTTAAGCGCTTGTCCAGTGCTTTGAGTGGACTCGGTGACCGCGTTAAACGTAAAGTCTTCGTTTAACACCTCATAGGGCTCCAAAGAAAACGCGCTACTATACTCGATTCTATGTTTGATGTTCCACCTTTTATCCCAAACCTTGTTTCTATTATCCGTGACCACGGCACCGAAAAGCGTGCACCTCGGACAGCTTCTGCACAGCCTGTCCTTTAGCTCGCATCCTAGAATGGCATCATTAAGCTTATTCCAAAAGTCTTTAGGCTTATTTAAGTTCACTATTTTTCCATCCTTTACCATTTGATCTATATTGTATTTGCGGTAATAGTGCTTAACGGTTGCCGCAAACTCTCTGCTTTCTGGCGCTTTTTGCTTTGACGCCAAAAAAACAACACGTGTGATTTGCGTCGGGTCACTTATCGAAGCCGGTGTGACGGCTATATTAAGCTCGCGTGTCTCTTCGGTTCTAAAAACAGCATAGTCATGGGTCTGCCTAATGAGGAGTAACTGAACCGTCACAGGCGTCCTGTATATTGATACTTCGCTTGGAAGCTTGCTCTTAATTTCCTCCTTAATTTTCTCCAAATCTTGACTCATGTAGCTTGCGCCTCCTTAGTTTTTGCCGCCTGCTGCTTCTTCTCGGATTTATCAGCGATTTCCTTCATCTTTTTAAAGTAAACAGCGTAGTCCACGGATCTTATTATCCTGTGAAAGTCACGGCTCGAAAACTCTTTCTTTAAGTCAAGAAGAGTCTGCACGCTTTTCATAAGCCTCTCCATACCCTCCAGAGAAATTTCATTATGCCCCACGCTTTGTTGTCTGTGTATATTCACGATATAACCCACATAGCCATCGACATTATCCCCAAACCGACTTGATTCGACCAAAGAAAGAAGTTTGCCGACAGGCCCCATGATCGCTGTTTTAGTGTAGCCGAATTGCTCGGGAACATACTCAGAAAGGTAGCCGTAGAGGTCATCCACCACTCCGGCTATCCGCTGAGTGGGCCACTCGAGTTTTTCATAACTGTTTTCAAAAACTATGGGTTTCCTCAATATTTATCCTCCTCGATCTTACCCCAAAGTTCTAGCGCACGAATCAAGTCAAGCAGGTACTTGTTTTTAGAAGCCTTCGACACTTTTTGCTCGTAACGCACAACCACTTTGCCAGGCTCCTCCAACGGTAGTCTGAGAAGCGTGTCACCCCCATAGTCAGCGTCCGCTTTAGAAAGAATGCTTCCAACAAGCATGATCGATGCGAGTTTTTTGAGCGAGAAATCCAAGCGCCGAATGGGAATCCAGCCCTCCTCCACAAAAAGCCTCTTTGAATACTCCTTGAACAAAGCGTCCGTCGGGAATTTCACGTATCCCTTCTTGTTTTCTTCGAAAAGAACTGCGCGCGTTATTTCGAACACGGCACCAAGAAATAGTTTGGCAAGAATCATTTGGTAAAGCGACCACTTTAACTTTCGAACCGCTTCCCTTTTCTCCTTGGGAGGCTGTGTAAAGAGCAGTAGATAGTTACCCGTATAGTAAATGGGTTTAATTTTCCCCATCTGTGTCAGTATGTCCCCTCTACCCTTTTCTGAAAGCTTCAAACATCCTTCTCTTAGAGACCGAATAAACCCATCAATGTCGCTGAAATCGGTGTTAGCCCCTGGATTCTCAACCAACGGTGACAGGTCACCGTAACGCGAGCACAACTCCTCCAACGCATCACGAATGCGATTGTCGTCCAAAAGCCTCCCAATATCCGAGTCAAAAGACATTTGAGCTTGAGAACTCCACACCCGTTGTATATCTTTTCTAAACTTGTCTTGGTCATACACAACTTCCTTTAAAAACTCGATGTCATTAAGCTTCGCTGGTGAGTAGTCATCAATTACCAAATTGTCTGCCATGGCCTTCCAGTAAAGCCTCGACTTGGCGCTAACAGCAATGTGCGGGACAACCGCGAGTGTGCTTCCACCCTCAAACTCAAATAGCAGACGCCTAACCTTAAACTCAAAATCGCATAGCCTACACACCATTAGTTTGTTGCCAGTCGCATTAATACGACTCCCCGCCCGCAGAAAGTCATGGAAAATTTCGGATTCCCCAAATAGCTCGGCCTGCGCAGTTACCTCAGCAGGCGCGTTGCAAATCACGCAAAGCGGCGTGCCCCTCCCCTTACCCTCCAAGTACTTTTCATAAATCTGCTCCACCATACCGTTAGCGTCCACCAACACAGGTCGCGTGACGTCGTTTACAAGTAAAGAAGCAATGGCCTCCAAAAACACATCGGGATTCCGCTTCCCCTTGAAAAGCCCCCCAAGCTCCTTGGTTGCCTCCACCAATGCATCCATGAGCTCCTTTTCCCATTTTTGCGTATCGATATAGTTCTGGTTTCTCCAAATCTGCTTTGCAAAATTAAGTCTCTTTTTCTTTTCCATATTACGATGTGGTTCTCCTACTACTTGAGCATTGATGCCGAGTTTTTTATAAACACATTGTTCAATAATCTTTTCTGCCTCGCTGGGGTTATTTGTGTAATCCACCACCTGCTTTTTTATTCCCATTAGAACATTAAAAGCGGCGAAGTCGACCTCTATAAAGCGTTTAAGCCTCTGCTCAAGCTCGTCATCCCTGAGCCCAAACTCCTCAGCTAATTTTTTGCGCTCATCCTCTGAAAGCTCTTCAGAATAGTTACGCTTACTACCAACGAGTCTTCTCTTGAATTCGCTAAAACGATGCCTCCAAAACCTATCTATTACATCCCCAGAGTAAAAAAGAAAGTTTGGCTCCGTTATAATTTGCTGCCCGATTTTACCGAAACTAGCCCTTGCGAGTTTATCGGCGTCTGAGAAAACAATTTCTTTGAGTTTTTCGACGATTTTTCGTTTAAGAGCGTCAGTGTCTAAGTTAATCGCTTGGGTCGTATCCTTGTAGCAAAAAACCGTGCCGTTTTGGTGCCACGCCAAAGGCTTCAGACCCATTCCGCTCAGTAGCTCCTCGAGTGATAGAAGAAGAATCTGTGTGGTTACACCCCTAATCACTGACACACGCGTAAACTCAACCTCTAAACCACGCGTATAGTCACCACTAAAGATTTTCCTATTCGTCGCCAATTCGTCGAGTGTAAGGGAAAGCAGCACGTCGGCTGAATGTACCACATCCCCTGCAAACTTCGAAACCAACGAAGGTCTACGCAGTAGGAATAACGCAGTCGACCCAACGTTGTCAAACTCACCAAGGGTGCTCACGCAGTAAGCGATGTTCTCCCAGAATTCATCGTCACGCCTGTAACCCTTTTTCTCTAAGAATGTTTGAAGGTCTTTTAGGTTACGTGTAACAACACTGGGTTGCTCGTGCGCAAACTTTGTGCTGGGAGCACCCTGCCCCCTAATATGGGCTGCAGTCGCCTCCTGATACTCTTCCCCTGACTTCCCACAGTCGTGCATGAAACCCGCTATTAACACAAGGTCTGGTAGATCATTTGACCATTCTTTGCGAATTTCTACGGTTTCCCCATCGTCTTTTAGCCCTTGAATGATGAGTTCAGCGAGGTTGACGGAAAGGAGGCCAACGTTTAAAGAGTGTGAAAGCAGCGACTGATGGTATCTTTTGTTGAACTTGGCGTAGTCGAGGTACCATTTTCGCTCGTAGCCATACTCAACCAAGTGCGCTAGCAACTCTGGAGTAGACATCAACTAACAAAGGCGTGGCTTAAATAAAAAGTTTTTGGGTAAAAATAGCCAAAAAGTTGCAAAAAACTGCAACTATCATTACGAATAAATTCAAAAGACATTCAAGTCTACTTCAACTTACTCAACACACATCCCATCCCCCAGATCAGTGCACCCAGCCAGGTAAATACCAAAAAAACATTTAAGGCTAAATCAACCCCCTAAACACCAATACTGAACCCCGCTTTATATATTTCTGTTAAATATCCCTACTCATAGCTGTAAAGAGTCGTTACCACCCGTAAACAGCGATTGGGGAGCTCTGAAACGCCGATAACCCAGAAAATTTAATTTTAAGTGCAACGGTATTTCACTCATGAAGTCACTGAATAAAGCGCTTGTCTTCACCCTTGGGTTCGACGTTTCTCACGTCCTAACAAGGCTCGCCGAACTCGGTTTAAATGGAAGAGAAACCCTCCTATTCGTTTTACCAAAGAACAAAAACGAGAGGGCCGGGGCTTCCACGAGCGCGATACGCGCACACATAGACGCCCTTAACACCCGTGGCTTTAAGCTACAAACCAGGTTCCTAAGGGTGAATGAACGAGATTTTCTCGAAGCCGTAAGCACCCTCTACGAAGAGCTCAAAGGCTTCGAAGAGCTCTCCATCGAGCTTTCAGGGGGTTTGAGGGTGCTCAACCTAGCCCTCTATACCGCAAGCCATCTACTCGGTGGAAAAGTAAAGCAAATGACAACCAAACTTGAGACAGACGGCTCAAACATCACCCTGACACGGCTACCCCTACTCGAACTAAAAAGAAGAGAAAAACAACTCTTACTCGCACTGAAAACCGAAAAAAGCGTGGCGGACCTAGCGGGGGAGCTCAAAAAGAATAAGACAAGCGTTTACCGCACACTCCAACCACTAGTGGCGAA
>CADDZQ010000046.1 GCA_902812505.1 archaeon | reverse complement strand
TTCCACCAGGAGACTGGGGTGGTATTGTCCACGACCCCTCGGCGATGTGGGTTGCTAGGTGGCGTGATAAGCTCACTGGTAAAATGAAGTATGTTTGGCTACACGAGAGCTCTAGAATACGTCAAAACAAGGATAAGGAAAAGTTTGAAAAAGCCTTGAGGCTAGCATCAAGAATCGAGCGTGTCAGGAAGTACATTGTTAAATCGCTACATGCGAGAAGCCTTGAGACAAGGAAGGTTGCCACCGTGTGCTATCTTATCGACAAGCTGGGTATGCGGGTTGGCGACGAAAAGGACAGGGATGAAGCCGACACCGTTGGTGCAACAACACTCAGAGTGGAGCACGTGGTTTTCAAAAAGCAAACCATAGAGTTCAGGTTCCTTGGGAAGGACTCTGTTCCGTGGCATAAGAGTATAAAGATATCCGAGGTTGACCCAGCATTCGTAGCCAACCTGCAGGCCTTCATAAAAGGAAAGCGCCCAACCGACCAGATATTCGACACCGTGTCCTCCACGTCTGTGAACAGATTCCTCGGGAAATACATGCCTGGTCTAACAGCCAAGGTGTTTAGGACCTACCATGCAACTAGGGTGGTCGAGAACGCATTATCAAGGTTTGCCGCCAAGGCGAAGAGGCTCAACAAGTTATACAAGCTATACTACGCCAGGCTCGCAAACCTCGAGGCAGCGGTGTTCTGTAACCACAAGAGGACTGTGGCGAAGAACTACGTGTCCTCCCTTAGAAAGAAGAACAAGAAGCTAGAAGAGCTTTTAAAGGCCAAACCCAAAACCAAGAAACAGGAAAGGAGCCTTAAGCGTAAAAAACTGAAGCTTGAGCTTGAAATAGACCTATTAAAGAAGACTAGAGATTATAACTTGGCAACCTCGCTCAAAAACTATATCGACCCGCGGGTCTTTAAGGCGTGGGCCGACTACGTTAATCTTGACTGGCGCGAGATATATACGAAAAGCCTCCAGAAAAAGTTTGGATGGGTCGCATTCTCTAAATGGGCTTGGCCGGATGGTCAGCTTAAAAAGAGGGATATTGAAGAAAAAGTAATTCAGAAACTCACCTAGAGCCGCTCGGGGAACCAGCATAACGAATGATATGCGCTTCGCTGCTCTTACGCATGATTTTTACCGCATGATCAAAGCGCGACCAGCTGTCTGAGCCTTATGCATTCATTAAATTTGGGACGCCGTTTCGAGCCTGTATGGGTCAACTTTTTAATCTCATTGGGGGTTATGATGGTGGGAGTCCCCTTTCACCAGCGAAGTATGGGGTGGATGGCTCTCTCGCTTATAGAATGATTAATAAACATAAGGCTGATATTGGATTCACAAGGGAGAGCTTCGCCTGTGGCGTGCAGGTAACATGCTCCATGTGTGCATGAGTGGGGGATAACTATGCCTCTATAAGCTACATGAAGCGTCTTTCAGATATCCCATATGTTTGAGGTAAGTGTATCGATGAATCGGGAAGCCCAACCCGTAAGCGGGGGAGGGGTGGTTCACTGTTACCATAAATACTATTTGCACTCTGATTAGCACTCTCGGTTACTTGGTTTTGGGTTGCTTTATCAACCCCTCTATGTTTGTTCCCTCGATCACCTTCTTAGGTTAGCTATTTACAAGCAAACTTAAATAATGGGCCGATGGTTTTCTGGGAAATGGGGTAGAATAGTTGCAGCCACCCAGGATTAAGCTTTCGCTCGGATTTTGGAATTATACTCTCACAGCGCTTTCATTAGTGTTCGTATTCGTGATAGCGGTCATTGCGAGGCTTGGCCCGCTTAAGTATGCATTCCAGATAGCTGAGGTTGACCCTTGGTTCTTCTATTACTCGGCCCACTATATGCTTACTAACGGTGTTGCGGCTTGGTTTCATTTTGTTAATCCATTAGAATTCTACCCTTATGGCCTTAATGTACCCTACCATGATTCACCCATGCTCGGTATGTTCTCGATAGGTGTCTACTACTTTGTCCGAACACTAGGGATAAACATCAGCTTCTACCAGCTGGCAGTTGTGATACCAGTTGTTGCCACCGCCGCCACAGCTGTCATGATGTATCCGCTTGGCAAAGAGATCGGGGGTAAGAAAGTGGGTTTACTGTCCGCGTTGCTCCTAGCTGTATCACCCGCTAATATTCAGCAGACCATGCTAGGCGAGTTCAAGGATGAGTTCATATCCTTCTTCTTCTTGGTTCCAAGCCTATACTTTATGGTGCGCTCACTGCGCACTAAGCGTGGATCGGATATGCTCATTAGCGGCGTCCTCCTCTCCTTGGCTGTCGCGAGCTGGGGGCCAGTTTCCGCGTATATGTATGACATGGTGGCGCTGGTTGTTCTCGTCACCGTCATCACTAGGCGTGTGAGCCCGAATATGGGCCTGAAGATGCTTGCGCTGATAGCCGCACCAGCTATTCTTACGGCCTCGTTGGTTCCCCAAGATGTTGGCGGCGTCTCCCACGCGGGCGACATAGCTCCGCTTGCCGCAACATTTCTGATCACAGTTCTAATGAAGTATTACAGGACCTTGGGCGCCGCATCGAGGCAGATATTCAAATCGGTGATGGTTATTGTTTTCGTGGTGTTCATCGTTGGATCCGCTATTCTCCTACGCTCGGCTCTGGGGGGTAGGATCCTCGCCATCGTTGACCCCTTCACGAGGAGTCTTCAGCCAATAGTGAATACGGTGGCCGAGAACTCGCTTACAACTTGGTATGACTTCTATGCTGGATTCAATATTCAGATGTTACTCATACCCATCGGAGCCTACATGTTCTACAGGAGAAAAGACGCCGTGGGAGCCCTAATGGTTCTCTACCTTATCACCTCCGTGTACGCAACGGCTAGCTATGTGAGAGCCGAGGAGCTGCTTACACCCTTCGCAGCAATCGCCTCGGCGTACGTGTTGGCCAAGATAATTGAAACCTACGCACCAATCGTTATGAAGGCTTACCGATCAAGCGCTGCTAGGAGCGAAACCGTGGATTGGGAGGTTGGTGGAATACTTCTCGTTTTACTCGTGGCCTCAGTGGGTTTCTTCGCCTACCAAGGAATAGTTTCATCCAACCAGCCACCCCTGATGCTCGTCGTAGGAAACCGTGTAACCCAAGACTGGCCAGCTGCCCTCACCTGGCTAAAATATAATACTCCACCCGGCTCTGTTGTGGCGAGCTGGTGGGACTATGGCTACTGGATTCTCACGGGGGCGGATAGGGCTACACTCGCCGACCCATCAACCACAAACACAACACAAATACAGTACTTGGCGCTAGCGCTCATGTCCAACTCCACTGTTGCATTAAAAATATTCAAGTTCTACCACGTAAATTACCTGCTCATATACCAACCAGTAGCATCCTACCAGGGTATTGAGTATCCCTCATCTGACGGTGATTTCTATAAGAGTGGGGCCATGCTCACCATAGCTGCGAGCACAAACTTTAATAAGTTCGATAAGGTTTTCGGTTTAAACCTGAGCTCATCAGAGTACAGTAATGTTACAGACTACTACACCCAACTCACCAACGGCCTCCTAGTCCCAGCTGGGCTGTACGCTGGGCAGTCAACACTCTACAATCTAATATTCGGCTCTAACCCCGCCATGCAGTATTCACTAGACCAGCTAAGCTCTGGGCAGGTAAGTCTACCCACCTTCACCGTGCCACAGGGCTTCACACTCGTATATCAGACACCCGACGGCGCAATATCAATCTACGCGGTCAACTATAATATAACCTCAAGTCAAGCACTGGCATGACACCAATCTTAAAGCTTTCCTAAAAAGATTTCGTAGGGGGTTAACTTGGGTAAAAGGGTTTTCACGGGTAGAAATATAGACCTAGCGAAGCTTGCAGCTGCCGTTGAGGGTTACCTTTCATCGAAGGGGTACACCGCGCAGAGGTACCAGTCATCGGATCAGAGCTATATAGTGCAGGCTAAGAAGGGTGGTTTTCTAAGGGCGATTATAAGCGCCCAGAGGGCTTTCACAGTTCACATATCGGGGAACCCGCAGAACGTTGTGGTCAATGTGGGTGTGGCCAACTGGGGCCAAGATATCGCCGTGGATGTTATAGAGACTGTTTTCGTGGGCGACGAGCTCGGACTACTGAGCACCGCTGAAACCCTCTGGAACCTTAAGATAGAGAAGGAGATACTAGACGAAATACAGAGGATTATTCAGTCTGGACAGGTTGACTACTTGCCCACTATTGGTGTGCAGCAGCCCCTTCAAACCCCACAACAGCCTGGATATTACCCACCCGCATACCCCGGCTACCAGCAGCAGGCGCAGACTCAGGCCGAGAGGTTCTGCCCAATGTGTGGGAAGAACAACCCTATGGGTGCGAGATACTGCATGAACTGTGGCGCCCAGTTACCCTAGCCAATCTTTTTTCGGGGTATCCTTATCGCTCATATTTTTGCAGTGTTTCGAATTTTTTATCTGTTTGACTCACCATCTTGTCGAAGAAGGCGTCGTTCACGTTAATTCTCTGGCTCAAATAGTATACAATTCCTCCTAAAGCCACTTCATAGGAGTAGAGGGGTTTCTTTATTCTTGCTTTGGGTAGCATCGACCTAACCTTGGCTGCGAAGGGTTGCCAGAAGTGTTTTGTGTTTCTAAACATCCCACCGCCTGAGCCAACCGTGATTTCATCGTTGAGCATTCCGAGCTTAGAGGCCACGGCCCAAACCGCTTCGGCTAGGCTGTGCGCTCCGTCTTCAAGTATTTTGGTAGCCACAGCATCACCCTCCTCCGCCACCTGTGCAACATATCTCGCAAGAGAAGCTATCTCCGACACGCCTTGGCCTAGGGCGTAAAACACGCCCGGTAGCTCCCCTAGGTCTCTCACCCCGTAGAGCTCGCATATCTTGCCCTCAAGCGCGGTGCTTGGCCCCCTCCCATCATACGCCTTCATAGCCGCCCTAAGCGCCTCCACGGCAATGTGATAAGCGCTGCCCTGGTCGCCCAGTATGTGTCCGTGGTCCCCCGCCCGCCACGACTCGTTCAACGAGTTTTTACCGTAGACGTTAGCACCCGTTCCGGCGATAACAACTATGCCGGGTTTACCATAGGTAACTGCATAGTATAGTATCTCCGTGTCGTTTCTCAGCTCGAAGCTCTTGATTCTCGGGATTGTTTTGAGCGCCCTACTCACCAACTCGTAATCCTTATCTGTGTCGATACCTGCAAGTCCAAAAAAGACTCCATCGGCCTCCTGCTCTCCGGAGTCGCGTAGCAACTCTGTGACGAGCTTCTCGAGTGTGTCCACCGCCTGATCTAGGCCAACATGCCTGTGGTTCGTGGCCTCGGTGACTCCACAAGCCTTCACAGCCCCCCACTCGTTAGCGGCCACCCCTATCGTGTTGGTGCCCCCACCGTCCACCCCGATAAATATCATACACCCATAACAATAGCGTATAGTATAAAAAACTTATCAACCTTCTTTTCGTTTGATGGGTTGTATTTGAATACTCATTAAGGGTGGTTCGATATGGGTTTGCACATTAGACCATTCAAGGAGGAAGATTTGGAGGCTGTACTCGAGATTGAGCACCTATCATTCGATGAGCCCTACGCTGAAGAGGTTTTCAGGAGGGTTTTGGGTGAAGACAACATATTCTTAGTGGGAGACGTTGAAGGAGGTAGGGTGGTGGCGTATATTCTGGCCCTGATTCTGCAGTCGGAGGTCCACGTGTTAAGCGTCGCGGTGCATCCAGAGTGGCGTAGGAGGGGTTATGCGAAAGAGCTGTTCGGGCACTTATTCCAAGAAGTTCGGCTCCTCGGCTTGGGGAGGGTTATTTTAGAGGTGGATGTTACCAACAGCGTTGCCCAACGCGTTTACTATGCGCTGGGTTTTAAGGTGGGGGGTCGACTGAGGTGCTACTATCAGAACGGCCACGACGCCCTCCTCCTATTTAAAGAATTTGGTCCCCAGAGGATAGCGTCCGGGTGAGCGGTAATCACACTTGAGCGCACACGCCTGGTGAGCATTTATCTGGGCACTATCCTCCAGCGCATAGTTTGGAGATGAGAAACCAGGGTGTTTGAGTTTTTACATCTGAGAAAAGGTGATTGGTACTGTGAGCTACTCCGCCATTAACTGTAGACCCAATATTCGCGTGTGAGGAACAATCAGCGCTTGGTGTGAATTTTGCTCTAACGTTCAGGGTTGAGTAGCTCACTGCTTAGAGCAGTTGTTTAGATGTGGAACATAGACTTATTTTTGGGTCTGCTTGAATCTATTCGAGCTGAGTATACTTGGGTAGCGATAGGTTCGATGTTGTGGTGGTCGGAGCCGGACCGGCGGGTTCGGCCGCAGCCTTAACCATGGCGCGTCAGGGTGTGGATGTGTGCGTGATTGAGAGGGGTGAGTATCCGGGAGCCAAGAACGTTTTTGGCGGCGTGGTTTACAAGTGGCCTCTAGAGAAGCTTGTACCGAAGTTTTGGGAGTCAGCGCCTTTGGAGCGTAGAATGATTGACCACAGATTGGTGATCTTGGATAAGGAAGCGGGGTTCGCTTTGTCCTTCAGGGATGATCAGCTCGGTGAGGAAGCACGTGGGGGATTCACGGCGCTTAGGTCCAAGTTTGACCCATGGTTTGCTCAGAAAGCCGAGGAGGCGGGGGCGGTTTTGATAACGGGGATGCCGGTTAGCGATGTGATACTTCAAGATGGGAGGGTTGTGGGTGTGCGCACGGGGGAGGGTAGGGAGAATGAGGTGTACGCTAAGGCTGTTGTGGCGGCGGACGGTGTGATGTCCACAGTGCTTCAGAAAGCCGGTATAAGAGGTCCCCCCAACCCCGATGAGGTGGCCATAGGTGTAAAGGAGATAGTTGAGCTACCGCCGGAGACAATCGAGAGTAGATTCAACGCTAAGGCGGGACGCGGTGCGCGGCTCGAGTTCTTTGGAGCCGTCACAAAGGGTAAGGCTGGCGGTGGCTTCGTGTACACCAATACGAATACCCTGAGTGTGGGGGTCGCGGTGCTGCTCAGCCATCTA
The DNA here is from genome assembly GCA_902812505.1 of archaeon. GTDB lineage: Archaea > Thermoproteota > Thermoprotei_A > Marsarchaeales > Marsarchaeaceae > ECH-B-1. Next base: position 2,616 of record CADDZQ010000046.1, on the reverse strand, counting down.
ATGGAGCTTAAGCTAAAACCCTACGAGCTATTGGATGAGTTTAAATCACACCCCTATGTGGCCCCCCTCTTGGAGGGTGGTAAGGTCAAGGAGTATCAGGCTCACCTTATACCAGAGGGTGGGTACGCCTCCATCCCTCCACTTGTGAGTAAGGGTGTGCTCGCCGTGGGCGACGCCGCCATGCTCTGCCTTTACCCTGAAGGCACCAATATGGCCATGGCGTCGGGGATGATAGCTGGGGAGGTTTTGGCGCGCGCCAAGAAGAATGATGATTTTTCGGATAACCGTCTCTCCGAGTATAGAAAGCAGCTTGAAGAGAGCTATGTTATGAAGGAACACAAGAGAAAGAAGAATTATGGCGCGGTTTTGAAGAATGATAAGAGGTTCTTCAACGACTACCCAAGCCTCATTGCTGAGATACTCAGAGAACTAGTAACGGTGGACGGCGTGGATAAGGGCGCCAAGCACTCGGAAGCTAGGAAGAAGATACGTGAGAGGGTAGGCTATTTAAGACTCCTTCGTGATTTGTATTCGGATGTGTGGTCAGTGTTACCATGGTAGCCAAATTGACGCGTAAAATCGATGAGCGGATCTATGTTAATCGATACAACATCCACGCTAAAAACCATTTGGTGGTTGTGCAGGACATGTGCGCGGTGTGCAAGGATAAGCCGTGTACCTTTAGTTGCCCTGTCGACAACTATGTTTGGGATGCTGAGAACAAGCGTTTAACGGTTTATTATGAGGGTTGTGTTGAGTGTGGTGCCTGCGTGGTTGTGTGCCCATACCATAAGATCACCCTAACATACCCCCCGGCTGGTAGGGGTGTGAACTATAGGTTTGGTTGAGGTGGCGTCTTTTTGGGAGAGCTCAATATTGTTGTTCCCATAAAGCAGGTTCCAGATGTCTCGGAGCTCCGATTGGACCCTGTGACCCACGCACTTATACGTGAGGGAGTCCCAAGTGTGCTCAATCCCTATGATAGGTATGCAATGGAGGCGGCCATTAGGCTTAAGGAGCAATTCGGTGGGAGGATTACGGCTATCACGATGGGACCAATGCAGGCTAAGAAGGCATTGCAGGAGTGCATGGCTCTGGGCGCAGATGAAGCTGTTATACTTTCGGATAGGGCTTTTGCTGCGGCGGACACTTGGGCCACCGCCTACACATTGTCGGTGTATATCAAAACGATACCTTATGATTTCGTGTTCACCGGGCTTAAGGCCATAGATGGTGAAACGGGTCAGGTGGGGCCAGAGCTCGCCGAGTTCCTCGGTATCCCTCATATTACCTATGTTAGGAAGATTGAAGTGGATCAGACTACTAGGAGTGTTAGGGTGGAGAGGCAGCTTGAGAATGGGTATGACGTGTGGGAGGCGCCATACCCCATCCTAATGAGTATAGCTAGGGAGTACGGCGAGCCACGTCTACCCACGCTACAGGGGTATATTGAAGCAAAGAGGAAGCAGGTTAAAGTTGTCACTGTAGCAGACCTCCAAAAGATGGGAGGGGACCCCAAATACTTCGGCCTGAAGGGTTCACCAACATTTATACCCAAGGTTCACCCGCCACCCGCTAGGCCTCCGGGGACGGTGTGGGAGGGGGACCCCAAGGAGGCTGTTCGCAAGTTGGTGGAGGCTCTCTCCGAGAAGGGGTTGGTTTAGATGGCCAGTCAGCAGCCGAGATTCGGTGTGGTTACTGATCCAGAGATCCTGAAGAAGCTCGCCGAGTATAAGGGGGTGTGGGTGTACGCTGAGGTCGACGACAACCAGCTCACAAACGTGAGCCTTGAGCTATTGGCGGCCGCGAGATATGTTGCGCAGAAGACAAAGGAGGATGTTTCCGCGGTGCTTGTGGGCTACGGAGTTGAAAGGTTCTCACGTGACCTGATAGCCCACGGTGCGGACAGGGTGTACCTGATTCAGGATGAGAAGCTTAAGTTATACGTCTCTGACGCCTACACCGAGGCTGTATCCCAACTCATCTTGGCCAAGAAGCCATCCATATTTCTGTTTGGAGCTAACAGAAACGCCCGTGACCTAGCCTCACGTGTGGCTGGCAGGGTGAACACGGGGCTTGCGGCTGACTGTATCCAGCTTGAGGTTAATGAGAACGGCCAGCTAGAACAGATAAGACCCGACTTCGGAGGAAAAGAGCTGTCTGTTGTGCTTACACCCAAGCACAGGCCTCAGATGACCACTATTAGGCCTGGATCCTACAAGCCTCTTCCCGCCGACTATACTAGGAGTGGTGTCGTTGAAAGCTTCGAGCCCAGACTTGCCGAGCAGCATTCGAGGATAAAGGTTATAAAGAGTGTTCGTGAACGCCTTGACCCTAAGGAGGACCTCGAGAAGGCTAAGGTTATCGTGGCTGGGGGAATGGGTCTCAGGAACAAGGATAACTTCAAGTTACTACACCAACTCGCAGAGCTCTTCGAGGGGGGTGCTGTTGCGGGCACGAGGAGCGTGTGTGAAAAGGGCTGGCTTCCTCATCACTTACAGGTGGGTCAGAGCGGTAAGACTGTGTCACCCAAACTCTACTTCGCAGTGGGTCTCTCTGGCGCCATACAGCACTTGGTGGGCATGCAGAACTCGGAGGTCATAGTGGCTATAAACA